>JAUHYN010000263.1 GCA_030426505.1 bacterium
ACGCGGGGCATCGCGCGAGCGGCTTCGATGGGAGAGGACAGCGTGGCCCTCGGCTCGGTTCCAACGTGTGACGTGGCGAAGCGATCTGCCGGTGGGCGTCATTGTCTTCGGGGCGCGCCGCAGGGTTGCACTCGGGCGCACGCTGTGGGTTTGTGTGGCCGCCATGAAGCTGCTCCGGATCGCGCTGCTGACGTTGCTGGTGGCCTCCTGCAAGACGGCCCCGAAACCCGTGATCGCGGGCGGCGACGTGCTGTTCGACGACGAGGCCTGCGTCGCCGACTCCGGGATCAACGGGCAGATTCGCGTCGTCGGCGACAACCTCAGCTCGCTCCTCGAGACGACGCGCTGCGTGACCGGCTCGGTGATCGTCGAGGCCTCCACGCTGACCCGCGTGGAGCTCGTGAGCATGCGTGCGATCGGCGGTGACCTGATCGTCCGCGACAACGGATCGCTGCGGCAGCTCTCCCTCCCGAACCTCGAGATCGTGCGCGGGAGCGTGCTCGTCCTCTCGAACCCGAACCAGATCGCGATCTCGGCGCCGAAGCTCGCGGTGGTCGGCGTCGACGTCCGCATCGGCCGCGACCTCGACCTCGACGCCGCACTGTCGCCGTCCTCGCCCGGCTCGTCGATCCGCGAGCTCGAGTTCCCGGCGCTGACGAACATCGGCGGGCGCTTCAAGGTCGAGAACAACCCGTCGCTCACGAAGCTCTCGATGCCCGTGCTCGTCTCGGTCGTGGACGGCTTCATCGTCGAGCGCAACGCGGCGCTCCGCGACGTCGCGCTCAACCGCGGAATCGACTTCGACGGCGGCCTCTTCATCCGCGAGAACGCGGCGCTGACGACCGTCGCCGGGTTCCAGGTGGTGGGTCGCATCGGCGGCGACTTCGTCGTGACCAAGAACGGCAAGCTCGAGTCGCTCGTGGGGCTCGACGAGCTGAGCGCGGTCGGCGGTGACCTCCTCCTCGTCGACGACGACAAGCTGAAGACGGTCTCGCTCCCGCAGCTCGCGACGATCGAGGGCGTATTCGAGCTCCGCGGGAACGAGACCCTGCGGACGTTCGAGCTCCCCGCGCTGATCGCGGTGGACGACCGCGTGGAGATCTCCGGCAACAACGGGCTGGAAGAGGTGTCGCTCCCGGCGCTGAAGAACATCCGCGGCAACCTCGACGTCTCCTCGAGCTACGCGCTGAAGAAGGTAAAGCTCGGCGCGCTCGCCCGGATCGGCGGCGACGTCGGGCTCGTCGACACCGCGGTCCTCCCCGGCCTCGACGCCCCGGTGCTCGCGGAGATCGTCGACGACCTCGTGCTCAAGGTGAACGCCGGGATGCAGGATGTCCCGTTCCCCGCGCTGAAGCGCGTGGGCGGCTACATCACGATCTCCGACAACCCGGAGCTCGCGTCGCTCGCCGGGATGCCGAAGCTCGACACGGTGGGGCTGCAGCTGTTCGTGACGGGCAACGCGAAGCTCCCCGACTGCGCGGTGAAGAAGCTCGTGGATCAGATCAAGGGCCGCGGCCCGATGTGGGGCACGACCGTCCGCGGCAACGACGCCGACGGCGCTTGCGAGTGATGCAGGCCCTCCACGAGATGATGGACGGCCTCGTCGAGGCCGCGGAGCGCCCCGAGTCGCCGACGCACGAGCTCGGGGACATGGCGCAGTTCATCGTCGCGGCCGCGCAGCGCGCCGACTCCGACACCCTCACCGCGCTCGCGAAGACGCTCGCGCCGGTGATCGACATCGACAGCCCGCACGCCCCGGTGACCTTCGTGCTCGGCGGGGCGCTCGTGGAGCACGGCGCGGATCCCGAGCCCGTCGCCGACGCGATCCTCATGCCGCTCGCGCAGGCGCTCGCGTTGTCCGCGAGCTTCCTCGACGCGATCGAAGCGGAGGGCGAGGTCACCGAGGCGCGCTGGGCCGAGCTCGAGCTCCCGCACGCGTGGCACGTGGTCGAGCTGGTGTGGCGCCCGGCGGTGGCCGTGCTCGGGCGCAGTCACGAGCTGCGCGACCGCTACGCGACACTCGCGATGGCGGCGGATCGCCTCGCGCCGTTCACGTCGGCGGGCGAGTGGCTCGGGCGAGTGTTGCGCGTGGTCCACGAGGCGCGCTTCCGCGTCGTCCACTCCGACAGCGGCCGGGCGTTCGACCTCACCGTGAGCGGAGTGACGAGCGTCTTCGAGCTGCACACGCACCTGGTCGTCGCGCTGATCGGCGACCCTGCGGAAGGCTGGCTCGAGGGCGAGCCGGCCTCGGAGGCGGTCGTCGCGAACGTGCGCGGCGAGGGGCCGCAGGTCTGCGAGGAAGAGGTCGCGGAGCGGTGGCGCATGTTCGTCGAGACCGAAGACGGCGAGCGGGAACTCTTCGGGAACGACGAGGTCGCTTCCATCCCCGAGGACGACGACGAGCTCCGCACGGTCACGCTGCGCGACTCCGACTCCGGCGCGACGTACCGCGCCCACCGCGCCTTCGCGACGCTCACCGCCCGCGTCCGCGCCTGCCCCGTGGAAGACTGACGAACTCCATCGGGAGGAGCGCGTCGACCTCGATGGTCGTGGGGCGGGACAAGAGCGCTTCGAGCTGCGCGACCTGCGCCGCGTCGATCCCCATGTGCAGGTTCGTCCACCGCGCGACGTCGGCCTCCTCCGGTTCCCCCGCCTCGAGTTCGGCCACTCCTTCGATCGCATGTGGGCGGTGTGGATGTGTTCCGCGCAGGGCCCCCAGCGGACGCCGACGGCACCGTCGACCTCGCCTTCCGGTCCGAGGGGCAGCGCGACGGGCTCGTCGCCGTGTGGCGACCGCCCCAAAAAGGGCCGGAAGGGTGATCTCCGGATTTGATCCGGGGCCCCAGGCGTTCGATGCTGGAGGTGATGCCGCGAAAGCTCCTCCCGCGCCTGGGCGCGCTCGCGCTCGTGGTGGCGTCGGTGAGCTGCCGTGAGGTCGCGGAGCCGGTGCCGGTCGCGGCGGTCGCTCCAGTGGAGGCGGTCGCTCCGGTGGAGGCGGCGCCCGCGCCGCTCTACTCGCCGTTCGTGGTGCAGATGACGTCCGAGCTCCCGTTCGACGTGATCTCGTTCAAGGACGTCGGCATGTCGGTCGACCCGAGCGCGCGTCACCTCGTCTACGAGGAGGTCGCGGAGTCGCTCTCGATCGCGCTCGCCGCGGACTCGGATCTGCCGATGTCCTCCGCGGTCCACTACTCGAGCCACATGACGGACGCCGCGGCGCACCTCGCGTGCGGCGCCGAGCACATCTACGTCGACATGTGGACGCCCGCGGGGAGCGAGCGCTGGGGCTACTCGCTGTGGTCGGGCTGCTCCGAAGAGGAGCGCTTCGCGCACCGCGAGGTGGAACGCGAAGGCCACGCGGACATCGACGCGCTCACCCGCGACATCGCGGTGGCGTTGCGGCGCGCGGTGTCGACGGGGTGTTTTCAGCGTCGGTGTTGAGGCGGCGCAGTACCTACGTTCAGACGCGCCCTACGGGACGCGCCTTCCTGGCACAGCTCGAAGCGAACCTCCTTCGGGAGGTCCGTTCTCACTAGAAAAAGTTCCTCGCGACCGGGACGCTGGGCTTGGGGACGGCGAGGGGCGCGAAGTGGTCGACGATCAGGTTGACGACGCGGCCGGTGCGTTGGACTTCGCCGTCGGCGATCAGCATGACCTCGTCGCGCGCGACGTTCCGGTAGCGCTCGTAGACGTGGCTGAAGACGACGAGGTTCATGTGGCCGTCTTCGTCTTCGAGGGTCATGAAGATGACGCCGGAGGCGGTGCCGGGGCGCTGGCGCGTCACGGCCATGCCGCCGACGCGGACGCGTTTGCCGTGGGGTGCGCGCTCGAGGTCGAGGAAGCCGAGCACCTGGCGACGCTTCATCTCGTCGCGAACGAGCTGCATCGGGTGGGTGTGAACGGAGAGCCCGACCGTGGCGTAGTCCGCGCGCATCTTCTCGGTGGGTGACATCGAGGGGAGCTTCGCGCCGCTCTTCGTGTCGTCGGGGAGCGGGACGCCGAAGAACAACGGCGAGCGGCGATCCATCGACGTCACGCGCCACAGCGCTTCGCGGCGGGACAGGCCGAGGCTGTCGAGCGCGCCGGACGCGGCGAGGCGCGCCGCGACGTCGCGCGGGAGATCGGCGCGGAGGACGAGGTCTTCGACGGTCTCGAACGGGCGCGACTCGCGCGCGTCGACGATCCGATCCGCGTGGGCTTCGGACATCCCGTAGAGCTCGCGGAAGCCGAGGCGAACGGCGGGTTGGATCGGGAGGCCGTACGTCGAGCGCCCTGCGAGGCGGTCCGCGTACGGCGTGTGCTTCTTGATCGCGTGGCGGGACTCGCGCCACCAAGTGTCCGCGTGTTCTTCGGTGGACGGCTCGAGTGTGGAGTCCCAGTGGCTCGTCGCGATGTCGGGGGCGCGCGCTTCGACGCCGTGGCGTTGGGCGTCGCCGACGAGGGTGTGCGGCGCGTAGAAGCCCATCGGTTGGCTGTTGAGGAGCGCGGCGACGAACGCGGCGGGGTGGTAGCGCTTGAGGTAGCACGACGCGTAGCCGATCAACGCGAACGACGCGGCGTGGGACTCCGGGAAGCCGTAGCCGCCGAAGCCCTGGATCATGCGGAAGACGCGCTCGGCGTAGGCTTGTTCGAGGCCGTTCTCGAGCATGCCGGCGATCAGGCGATCGCGGAGGCGATCGATGTGGACCTGTGACGACCAGCCGATCGCGCGGCGGAGCTCGTCCGCTTCGCCGGGGGTGAAGCCGGCGATGGCGACGGCCATCTTCATCACTTGCTCTTGGAAGAGCGGCACGCCGTACGTGCGACCGAGGATCTTCTCGAGCGCGGGGTGCGGGTACTCGACCTCTTCGAGGCCGTCGCGGCGGCGGAGGTACGGGTGGATCATGTCGCCCTGGATCGGACCGGGGCGAACGATCGCGACGGAGACGACGAGGTCGTAGAACGTCCGCGGCTCGAGGCGCGGGAGCATCTGCATCTGCGCGCGTGACTCGACCTGGAAGGTGCCGACGGTGTCGGCGTCGCAGATCATGTCGTAGACGAGCGGGTCCTCGCTCGGGATGTTCGCGAGCGAGAGCTGTTTGCCTTCGGTGTCGAGGACGAAGTCGAACGCGCGGTGGAGCGCGGTGAGGATGCCGAGCGCGAGGAGATCGATCTTCACGAGGCCGAGCGTCTCGACGTCGCGTTTGTCCCAGGCGACGACGGTCCGGTACTCCTTCGTCGCGTTCTCGACCGGGACGATCTCGGTGAGCGGCTCCTTCGTCACGACGAAGCCGCCCGAGTGCAGGCCGAGGTGGCGCGGGAAGCCTTGGAGGGTCTCGGCCCACTCGACGACCTGTTGGACGATCGGATCGTCGGGATCGAGGCCGCAGTCGCGGAGCTCGTCGCCGTCGAGTTCGCCGGCGGCCCAGTGCCCGCGACCGCGCGTGAGGCGATCGATCTGGTCGAGGCCGAGGCCGAACACCTTGCCGACTTCGCGGTAGGCGAGCTTGCCGCGGTAGCAGATGAAGTTGGCGACCATCGCGGCGTGTTCGCGGCCGTACTTCTCGTAGACGTACTGGATCACCTCTTCGCGGCGGTCGTGTTCGAAGTCGACGTCGATGTCCGGCGGCTCGCCGCGCTCGACGGAGATGAAGCGCTCGAACAGCAGGTTCATGCGCACGGGATCGATCGACGTGATGCCGAGGCAGTAGCAGACGACGGAGTTCGCGGCGGAGCCGCGCCCCTGGCAGAGGATGTTGCGGCTGCGCGCGTAGCGGACGACGTCCCAGACCGTGAGGAAGTAGCCGGCGAAGTCGAGCTCCTCGATCAGCTTCATCTCGTGATCGATCTGGCGGCGGACCTCGGGCGGGACGCCCTCGGGGTAGCGCTCGGTCGCGCCCTTCTCCACGAGCTTGGTCAGGTAGCTCATCCCCGTCTCGCCCGCGGGGAGGACCTCGAGCGTGAAGCTCTGGTGCAGCTCGTCGAGGCGGAACGCGCAGCGGTCGGCGATCTCGACGCTCATCTCGATCGCTTCGGGGAGATCGGCGAACAGCGCGGCCATCTCTTCCGGCGACTTGAGGTGTGCGTTGGTGTTGGGGAGGAGGCGCCGGCCCCCCTCGTCGAGGCGCACGCCGAGTCGGACGCACGACAAGATGTCTTGCAGCGGCTTGCGCGAGCGCTCGTGCATCAACACGCCGCCGGTCGCGACGATCGGGAGCGCGAAGCGCGCGGAAGCGGACTGCACCGCTTCGATGCGGAGGCGATCGAACGGTGACAGCGATCGTTCGACCGACAGCGCGAGGCGATCGCCGAAGACCTCGCGCTCGCGCGCGATCAGGAGCGCGTCGAGCGGGCCGACGTGGATCGCCTGGAGCCCCTCAGCGTGCTGGGCGACGTCGTCGAAGCGGAGTCGGAAGCCGCCCTTGCCGACGCGGCGACGTCCGAGCGTGAGGAGGCGCGACAAGCGGCCGTAGCTCTCGCGGTCGGTGGCGAGGAGGACGAGGCCCGGCGCCTCGCGGCCGGTGGCGGCGTCGACGTCGAAGTGGACCTCGCTGCCGACGAGGACGTCGATGTTGTGCTCGCGCGCCGCGTTGAAGGCGCGAACGACGCCGTAGAGGCCGTCGTGATCCGTGACCGCGAGGCGGCGGTAACCGATTTCATTCGCGCGCGAGACCAGCTCCTCCGGGTGGGAAGCGCCCCGGAGGAACGAGAAAGAGGTCGCGCATCGAAGCTCCACATACCGCTGTTTCATGGCCGGATCTGCGATCACGGATCAAAAGTTCAGTACCGATCAAGTGTGCAGATCCCTGAGATCGACAAGCGACGAATTTCATTGATGCATCCCGAACGCGGTCCGGCCCGGGATGCGGCGCGGCGCGGGTTCGTGTACGCAGGGAGGGTCGATGTCGCGCGCCTCGCGAACCGGATCGATCGTCGCGCTGCTGGTCCTCGTCGCTTCGAACGGCGAAGCGCAGACGGTCCTCGGGTACCAGCTCGGCGTCGTGCAGAGCGCCGGCGGGACGTTCGGCGACCCGGTCAACCCGCTCCTGGTCGGCGACGACGTCGAGCAGACCAACAACGTCCAGCAGGTGCAGGGCGTTCAGCTCAACACGACGGTCACCGCGAACGTGACGGTCGATGCGGTCACGGATCTGATCAACCACGGCCTCGTCGTCGGCGCGGCGTACACGCAGCTCCTCCCGTTCGCCGTCCCGGAGGAAGCGCAAGCGACCTTGCGCGAGCGCCAGTCGACCTTCAACGCGACGGCGCAGTACCTCGCGCGGATCCAAGAGGCGCGGTGGGGGCTCCAGTTCCAGGCGGGTTACGTCTTCAGCCTCAACGGTCGCCTCCCCACGGCGGGGACGGGGCAGGTCGGCGCCAACGCCGACGCGACGACGCCCGCGACCAGCTTCGGCCTCTTCTCCCTCAACGCGCAGGCCCACACCTTCAATGCGCAGATCCAACACACGCTGAACCGCGCACGTTGGGATCTACTGAGTGGAGTCGGCTACAACTACGCGGTCAACGGCATCTTCACGCTCGCCGCGGGCGGGCTCGGGGCCCAGAACCAGGCGGCTCAGAACGGCCAGATCGGCGTCGGCACGAACCTCGGCGGCTTCATCCTCCAGAACGTCCACTCGATCACGCCGCAGGTGGAGTACCGGCGGCGCGTCAACGCGCGGAACACCTTCATCGCGCGCGCGAACGCCGCGCTCGCGCTGACCCAGGCGCCGGAGGACCAGGTCACCGTCGACGGCATCGAGACGCAGATCGTCGCCGCGCAGATCGCGCTGCCGCCGACGCTCGTCAACAACGCCGAGGCGCTGTGGACGTACAACGCGAACAACGAGCGGCAGATCGGCGGGTCCCTCGCCGGGACGCTCGGCTTCCGCGTCCCCACCGACGGCAACTTCAACCCGCTCCCCGGCGCCGGCCTCGGCCCCGACACCGTGATCTGGACGGCGCGCGCCTTCTACCAAGACCTCCTCCCGCTCGAGACACGCCTGACGGTCGGCGCCGGCGTCGCGCAGGCCACGTTGATCCAACCCCCGCTCGGCGCCCCCGGCGATCCGTCGACGTTCGAGTCGGTGCGCTCCAACCTCACCCCCATCGTGGACGCGACCCTCCGCCGTCGCTTCGAGCCGGTCGACGTCGCGCTCGCCGTCGGGCGCGCGGTCGGCGTCGGTGCGTTCGGCGCGTCCGCGGTCGTCACCGACACGGCGGCGCTGACGTTTACACACGTGACGCAGTGGGAGATGCCGCTCACCACCACGATCGGCTTCAACGCGCAGCGCACCCAGGCCGTGGGTCAGGATCTCTTCCGAGGCATCAACCCGAACGACCCGATCGTCGCGGCGTTCAACAACCAGGGCTTCGGCGCCGTCGCCAACATCGCGTACCCGATCTATCGCGAGGACCCTTTCGCGTTCGACATCGCCGCCTCCTACAACTTCACCTACAACGACCTCGACCCGAACGACGTCCTCGGCCAGGACCCGGTCCGCCAGCACCTCGCGCTCTTCGCGCTCCGCGGGACGTTCGGGCGCGGCGCCGCGCAGCAAGCCGTCGGCGCCGGCGGCCGCCGCGACACCGACGAGCTCGACGCCTTCTCCGCCAACCCGCGCGACGGCTCCCCGCTCGTCACCCAGCGCCTCCTCGGCCAGGGCGCCCCGATGCTCCAACGCGGCGAGCGCCCGGGACTCCCGCCCCGCGAAGCGGGCCGACGCGACTCCCGCCAGCAGTACCAACAGAGCCTCCGCCAGGAGCAACTCGAGCGCGAAGCCCGCGAGCGCTCCGACGCCGTCCAGGGGATCGGCAGCTACCAGGAGGAAGAGGAGCGCCGCCGGCAGGAGGAGCGCGAGAAGCAGGAGCGCGCCAAGGAAGAACGCGACCGCAATCTATTCAATAGCTGGCCGACCGACTCCGTCGCGCTCCCCGAGAAGGCGCCGCCTCCGCCCCCGCCGGCCGAAGAGGCGAAAGAGCCCGAGAGCAGCGACGACGCGCCGGCCCCGCCGCCGCCCCCGAAGCGCCGACGACGGCGGTAGCGAGCTTTCAGCTTTCAGCGAGCAGCACGCAGCAAGATCTCCCTGTGACACCCATCCCCGAAGCCTCGCACCGCGACGCCGCGGGCCGAAGGCGAGCATGCCAACACCAGCCGCCTACTCCCTCTTGCTGTTCGCTGCTCGCTGTTCGCTGTCCGCTAAGTCGGCACCGTCAGCCTTCGATCACCGTTCAGGAATCTGGGCTCACCCTCGTCGATCCGA
>JAUHYN010001405.1 GCA_030426505.1 bacterium
CGTCCCGGGGCCCCGAGTAGGTCGTGGGGTCGCCGCCCGCGAGGACGACGACGAGGTGTACGGTGCGCGTGCCGAACGAACGTCCGAGAAGCGCCTCCGCGTTGGTCTCGTAGCGAATGACGCCGGACGCGCCGCGGTCGAACGCGGGCGCCGCGATCTCTTCGACGTGCCCCGCGCGGTCCGCGGACTCGACGAAGACGCGCAAGCGCACGTCGTCGCCGCGCTTGGCGTCGGGGCGAAGGATCCAGCGAATGCGGCTCGTCGGGACGAAGACGTCGCCGTCGGCTTCGTCCCCCCTCATCTGCACGACGCCTCCGGCGGGTGCAGAGAGTGTGTAGCCGGGTAGGTCGGCGGTCGGGGTTCGCGGCAAGGCGACGACCACGAGCACGGCCGCCGCCGCGACGATGCCCGCGACGGCGGGCCACCGCGCCCGACGGCGCGTGTCGAGCGCGCCCTTCGCCCAGCTCGTGAGCTCGTCCGGGATCGGGGCGCCGTACTCGGCGACCAGCGCGCGACACTCGGCGCAGCGCGCGAGGTGGATCTCGATCGCTTCGCGCTTCGCGTCGTCGAGTCGCTGTCGCGCGTAGGCCAGGAGGTCGCCGTCGTCGACGTGCTCTTCGGGGGCCTCGCCGTCTGGAATCTCACGCAACACTTCGTCGATCTCCTCGTCGCTCCGGATCACCGGCGACCTCCCAAGACGTAGAAGGCCGACCACGTCTCGCTCTCGTCCGCGCGCGCGGCGCGCCGGTAGGCCTGTACGGGGTCCGTCGCACCCTCGGCCGCGTAGAAGCGCTCGATGAACGCCGCCGCATCGGAGTCGGAGACGGGGCGCGTCGTCGCGACGACCGTACGCGCGCCGCTCGCGAGGAACGCGTCCGGGAGGCCGATGTGGACCGTGCGGCCGAGGCGTACGGCGCGCCCCGTATCGCAGCCGCTCAACACGACGTGTTCGGCCTTCGGGCGCCGCGCGAAGACATCCTCCACGGTGAGGCGTTGTTGATTCGCGAGGAGGAGGTGCGCGTCCCACGAGTCGATCGCGTCGAGGACGCCGTGTCCCGCGAAGTGGAAGTGGGCGGTGTCCTCGAGGGCGGCGAGGACGCTCGCGCGCGTCGCGTCGGGGCCGAGGAGCAGCACGGCGTCCTCGAGCCGCGCGGCGACGCCCTCGGCCTCGCGGCGGGCGATCGGCAGGTTCGACGCGGTGTCTCCGACGACGACCGGGCGTCCCGAACCGTCCTCGCCGTCGTACACCAGGAGGCTGGGGAACGGGACGAACGCGATCGCCACCGCGTCGAGCCAGGCGCGCGCCTCGTCGGTGCTCCCGAGGACGCGCCACGGATCGTCGGCGCCCATCGTGGCCACGAGGAGGGTGCCGCCCTCGCTCGGCCACCACGGTGCGCTCGGGCGCGCGTCGAAGCGGCGCACTTCGTCATGTCGCACTCCGAACCAGCGCGTCGTCGGGCCGTCGGTCCACGGTACGAGCAGCGCGTCGTCCGGACCGAGCGCGACTTGGATGCGATCCACGCCCTCGATCTCGACGGAGCGCTGCGCGCCCTCGACGAAACCGAACGCCTCGTCGAACGTCCGCTCCAACGCGCGTCGTCGTCGCTCCGTCTCGCGGCGGAAGGCGGCGCGGTCGTCGTCGGCGACGAGCTCCTCTTCGCGTTGTCGCTGCTCGAGCGCGGCGCGCTCCGCGTCGTAGCGGTCGAGCGCCGCGCGCCACTCGAGGCGGGTCTCGTCGTCGAGGCCGTCGATCATCGCGCGCCCGTAGAGCACCCGGTACGTCTGTGAGCGCGAGCGGTCGGCGGCGAGCACCGCGAGGTCATCGCGATCCTGCGCGACGAAGGCCTCGACCGCGTCGACGAAGAGCTGTCGACGATCGTCCAGGAAGCTCGCGCGGTCGCGCGCC
>JAUHYN010001406.1 GCA_030426505.1 bacterium
TTCCGCGGGACGATGGACTTCTTCGCCACCGGGGCGGCGTTCACGATCAACGACGACGACGACGACCGGCCCGACGCCGTGCGCGAGGTCGCGGAGGTCTTCGTCCCGGATCGGCGCGTCCCCGTGAGCGCGCGGCTCGTGCAGGCGTTCCTGTACTTCGGCGGCTCGCTCTACGACGACAACGACGGGATCGACACGCCGGACATGGACGTGGAGATCCAAGTCCCGGGCGCCGCCGACTTCGTCAACGTCACCGGCGAGCAGCTCTACACGAGCGGCGCGATCGACGGGTTCCCGGAGCTCACGCTGTACACCGTCCGCGCCGACATCACCGACGTCATGCGCGCGGCTGGCGGCGCGATGCGCGGCCTGTACCGCGTGCGCGGCTTCGACGCCGACATCTTCGACGACCAGGCCGAGCACACGGCGGCGAACGCGTCGTTCTCGATCATCCTCATCTTCGAGGAGGAGCGCCTCCCGCCGCGCAACATCGTGCTGTTCGACGGAATGCAGGAGGTCCTCGGCTCGACGGTCACGCTCGACCTCTCCGGCTTCATCGTGTCGCCGGTGCCGTCGGGCGCGCTCACGCTCTACGCGCAGGAGGGCGACTGCAACCCCGGCCCGGATCGCTGCGCGGACGGCGACAACCTCGCGGGCCTCGAGCGCGTGCGCGTCATCGGCGCGGATCCCGCGCGCACGCACGTGTTGAGCGGACCGCTGAACCCGCCGAACGACATCTTCAACCGCACGATCAACACGGTCGATCCGCCGCTCCGCGACGTGACCGGCACCGACATCGACACGTTCGACATCACGCCCGTCCTGCGCGCGGGCGACGAGTCGGTGACGGTCGAGATCACCACGCCGCGCCCCGCGAACAACGAGCGCGGCGAGCTCGTGGGGTTGGTCTACGTGGTCGTCGGCATCGACGTGTTCTCGCCCGAGCTCCGCGTCGACTCGCGAATCGAGATCCGCTCCGAGCGCGGCGACGCCCTCGACGCCTTCTTCCCCGGCGACCCGCTGCGCGTCACCTTCGCGCTCAGCAACACCGGCAACCTCCCCGGCACCGAGATCGGCCTGGTCACGGAGCTGCCGGACAACGCGACGGACTTCCTCGTCCTCGCCGAGCCCGAGGGCGCCACGGTCGCGACCGAGCGCACGGGCGGCGCGGCGGGGCGCGGCAAGGTCGAGGTCGCGGGTCTGCGCGTGCGTCACGGCGAAGTGAACGATCTGGTGCTGCTCGTGGAGACGGAGTGCCCGCTTCCGGACGGCGGCACGTTCACGATCAGCGGCGACGTCCTCCCCGCGGCGGAGGGCGGCGTCCCGTTCACGCTGACGGCGACGGCGACGCTCCTCGCCCGCGACATCTGCGGCCCGCGCTTCTTCCTATTCGGCGGCGGTGGCTGCCAGACGA
The DNA here is from genome assembly GCA_030426505.1 of bacterium. Classification (GTDB taxonomy): domain Bacteria; phylum Myxococcota; class Kuafuiibacteriia; order Kuafuiibacteriales; family Kuafuiibacteriaceae; genus JAUHYN01. The sequence goes on from JAUHYN010001406.1 coordinate 1,415, forward strand.
CGCACGGCGGCGACGGTCGTTGGTGGTGGTTGCTGGTGTTCGGCGTCGCGTTCGCGTGGCTCGTCCGACGCACGCGCGGCGCGGCGCTATTGGTGTTGTTGCTCGCCGGCCAGAACGCGTGCAGCGACGACATCGACGCGACGCCGGATCGCGGCCCACCGATCCCGGCCGGCTTCACGTGCCCGGGCTTCGACGGGATGGTGATCGTCCCTGCGATCGACGGGCGACGGCCGTTCTGCATCGACCAGTACGAGGCGTCGGTGGTGGCGGGGAGCTTCGCGACGGGCGACGCCGCGGCCGGCTCGGTCCGCTTCGCTCGCCCGGCGCGCGGCGTGACGTGGTTCCAGGCGCGCGACGCGTGCGCCGCGGCGGGCAAGCGCCTGTGCTCGGCCGAGGAGTGGACGACCGCGTGCCGCGGCGACCAGGACCGCGTCTTCCCGTACGGCGACACGTACGAACCGAACACCTGCAACGGCTTCGACGCGCGCCG
>JAUHYN010000264.1 GCA_030426505.1 bacterium
GACCCCGAACAGCATGGCGGGCGCGGGCATGGGCCTCGCCGCTGGCATGGGCATGGGCGGCCAGATGGCGAACATGATGGGCGGCATGATGCCGGGCGGGCACCAGCAACAGCACCCGCAGCAGCAGCAGTACATGGGCGCGGGCGTCGGGATGCCCGGCGGGCAGATGATGGGCGGCGTGGTGCAGCAGGCGCCGCAGCCGCCGCCGCCGCAACAGCAGCAGCAGGCGCCCGCGCAGCCGTCGATGGTGGATCGCCTGAAGAAGCTCGAGGCGCTCAAGGCCGCGGGCGTCCTCTCCGACGAGGAGTACCAGGCGAAGCGCGCCGAGATCCTCTCCGAGATCTGATGTTTCGCTGATAGCCTCGCCGGTCTCGCATGATCCACGTGCGCGACCTCGTGAAGCACTACCGCGTGCATCGCAGGGCCCCCGGGTTCGGCGCCGCGCTGCGTTCGGTGTTCTCGCGGAAGTTCGACACCGTGCGCGCGGTGGACGGCGTGAGCTTCGAGATCGGCGAAGGCGATCGCATCGGCTTCCTCGGCCCGAACGGCGCCGGCAAGACCACCACCCTCAAGATGCTCTCCGGGCTCCTCCACCCCACGTCGGGGGAGGTCACCGTCGCCGGGCACGTCCCCAAGGACCGCGACCACGAGCTGCTGCGCGCGATCATGCTCGTGACCGGACAGAAGCAGCAGCTCCTCTGGGACCTCCCGCCGTCCGAGACGTTCGAGCTCAACCGCGCGATCTACGACGTCCCCCGCGCGCAGTTCCGCCAGACGGTCGACGAACTCGTCCCGCTGCTCGGACTCGAGAAGTTGATCGGCACACCGACGCGGCAGCTCTCGATGGGCGAGCGCATGAAGTGTGAGCTCGCGGCCGCGCTGATCCACCGCCCGAAGGTGCTGTTCCTCGACGAGCCGACCATCGGCCTCGACGTCACGATGCAGTCGACCGTTCGTGAGTTCATCCGGGGCTACAACCGCCGCCACCGCGCGACGGTGATCCTCACCAGCCACGACATGGACGACGTCACCGCGATCGCCGAGCGCATCATCGTGATCGACCGCGGGAAGATCTCGTTCGACGGCGCGCTCGACGCCCTCATCGAGAAGATGCAGCCCGAGAAGCGCGTGCGCCTCACCTTCGCGGAGCCCGTGGGCGAAGAGCGCCTCGCCGCGCTCCCGGGTCGCGTCTTGGAGACGGAGCCCCGCCGCGCGCTGCTCCAGGTCGCGCAAGCCGACTTGCGGCGCGCGGTCGCCTCGGCGCTCGAGACGCTCCCGGTCGCCGACCTCGAGGTGGAAGGCGCGCCGCTCGAGGATGTGCTCGCGGACCTCTTCTCGCGCACCGCCGCGGAGCGCTCCGAGTGATCCGCGCGATCCCCACGATGCTGCGGATCGGCTTCGCCGAGGCCGTCGCCTACCGCGCCGAGATGGTGGTCTGGGTGCTCTCCTACACCATGCCGCTCGTGATGCTCGCGCTGTGGTCGGCCGTCGCGGCGGACGGACCGGTGCAGGGCTACGGGCAGGCCGACTTCGCGGCGTACTTCGTCACGGCGCTCGTCGTGCGGATGATGGTCGCGGCCTGGGTGGTCTGGGAGCTCAACTTCGAGATCAAGCAGGGCCGCCTCGCCGCGCGGCTGTTGCGGCCGATGCACCCGCTGCTGCACTTCGCGACGATGAACCTCGCCGCGCTCCCGATGCGGACCGCGTTCGCCATCCCGGTCGTCGTGATCGGGTTCGCGCTCGGCGGGGCGGACCTCGTGACGCACGACCCGGTGCAGTGGCTCCTCGTCGTGGTGCTCCTGTTCCTCGCGTGGGTGATGACGTTCCTCGTGCAGGCGCTCGTCGGCACGCTCGCGTTCTTCTGGGAGAGCTCGCTCGCGTTGTTCGACCTGTACATGACCGCGTACGTCGTGTGCTCCGGCTACGTGATGCCGCTCGATCTCGTGCCCGAGCCGTTCGCGTCGGTCATCGACGTACTGCCGTTCCGGTACCAACTCTCCGTGCCGATCGAGGCGATCCTCGGTCGCATCACCGTCGCCGAGACGCTGCAGGCGGTCGGCGTGCAGCTCGCGTGGGTCGCCGGGTTGTTCTTGGTGGTGATGCTCACCTGGCGCGCGGGTGTGCGTCGCTTCGCGGCGTTCGGGGGGTGACGCGAGTGGGGCGCTACCTGAGGTTGCTCGGCGTGCAGGTGAGGATGTCGCTCCTCACCACGCTGCAGTACCGCGCCGACTTCTGGATCGAGTGCGGCCTCACGGTGTTCTGGATCGCTGCGACGCTCGTGCCGCTCATCGTGTTGTTCGAGCTCCGCGACACGGTGGCCGGGTGGCGCTGGCCGGAGGCGCTCCTCGTGGTGGGCTTCTTCACCGTGCTCAAGAGCGTGCTCGGCGGCGCGATCCAACCGAGCCTCGACGCCGTCGTGCAGCACGTCCGCAACGGGACGCTCGACTTCATCCTCCTCAAACCCGCCGACGCCCAGTTCCTGGTGAGCACCGCGAAGTTTTCGCCGGCGCGCGTGGCGGATCTCGTCGCGGGCCTCGGGATGCTCGTCTACGCGATGCACATCGGCGACATCCGGCCGTCGGTCGGCGGGGTGTTGGCGGCGCTGCTGTTGCTCGCGGGCGCGGTCGGGATCCTGTACTCGATCTGGATCCTGGTCGTGAGCCTGTCGTTCCTGGTGGTGAAGGTCGACAACCTCACTTTCCTGTTCAGCTCGATCTACGACGCCGCGCGCTGGCCCGGGTCGATCTTCCGCGGCGTCGCGGCGGTGTTGCTGACGTTCGTCGTCCCGCTCACCGTGATGACGACGTACCCGGCGCTCGCGCTGCGCGACGTGTTGACCGCGCGCGAGGCGGCCACCGCCGTGTTCGTCACGGCGATGTTCATCGCGGGCGGGCGGTGGGTGTGGATGCGCTCGATCGGTCGCTACACGAGCGCGGGCGGGTGAGGGCGGATCAGAGCTGCGCTTCGGCGTGGTCGACCCACGACTTGAGCGTGGCGACGCGCTTGTCTTCCGGCGACAGCGTCTCGGCGCGGCCGACGATCGCCTTGAGCACCGGCACCTTGCCGCCGGCCTGGTAGCCCGGGTTGTAGTAGATCGCGCGCGCCAACCCGATCAGGTAGACGTGCTCCTCCGAGCAGAGCGCGACCGCGTCTCGGAACGCCTCCTCCGCCGACGCGAAGTTGCCCTGGCCGAGCAACGTCACGCCGCGCTGGAAGTGTTCGCGCGAGAGGGTCCGCTCCGGGGTCTCGAGGGCCGAGCCGTCCGGGCCGCGCGGGAGCGGCTTCGCGTAGACGAGCGGGCGCGGGACCATGCCGTCGCCGTTCGTCGGCGCGGGCATCGGCGGGATCTCCTCGCCGTTGGGCGGCGGGGACACCGGCGGGATCGTCGCGCTCTGCGACGGCTTGGGCGCGAAGGTCGGCGGCGGCGGCGCGGGCGGCGGCGGCGTGCCGCCTCCCCCGACGGAAGCGATCCCGCTCCCGCCGATCGCCGACGGCACCGACGAGTTGAACACCCCGGCGCCGCCCGGCGTGAACGCGGGCGGGGCGTCGGAGGCGGTCTCGGCCGGCGGCGGCGGCGGCGGCATGCTGAGCCCCGGCGCCGAGGACGACGCGGCGGGCACCTGCGACGCGCGCGCTTCGAGCTCGCGGGAGCGATCACGCTCCTCGCGGATGCGCGCCTCGAACTCGTTGACGCCCGGCGTGAACTCCTCGACCTCCTCACACGTGGTGAGGATCGCGAGCAGCTTCTTCGCCTCGATCAGCGCGATGCCGGTGATGTCCGCGGCGTCCGCGACGTTGTACGCGCGGCCCCCGAACGCGAGGAACGCGGGCTCCGTCTCACGCAGCGGGAAGACGCCCTTCACCTCGTCGATCGTCTTGCGGAGCTTGAAGTAGCGGGCGTCGATGTCGCCGAGGATCTGCTCGAGCACCGGCTCGTCCGCGTGCTGTCGCAGGCCCTCCGCGAGGACGTGCGCGACGTCGAGGCGGTAGGGGCGCTCGTCCGTGGGGATCGGGCGCTTGCTGTCGAACTCGAACGCGCCCTGGCGCGCCTCGAAGCACCCGGCGATCTGATCGCGGGCGTTCGTCCCGAGCTCGTTGCCGAGCTCGGCGGTCGTGAAGAAGCCGAGATCGATCAGCGCCTGTCCGAGGCGGATGCCGCGCTCGATGGCGCGCTTGGCGCCGTCGGCGTACTGGGCTTCGGTGATGCGGCCGCGCGCCACGAGGGCGCGACCGAGTTGGTCTCCGGGGATGCTCGACTCGACGTGGACCGGCTGGCCCGACTCGAAGTGGATGGTGAGGGTCTCGTGATCGCGCGCCACGATCAGGGCGCCGGTCGTCTGCTTGGACCAGCACTGGAACAGCACCTTCGCGAAACGCGCCGGCTCGAGGAGGCCCCCGAGCACGGGCGGCTCGTTCTTCGGCTGTGGGCGTCGCGAAGGCGGACTCGCCACTTCGGAGATTTCGTCGATATCGAACGCGTCGCTGAGTTGGTCGTTCAACTGATCGCTCTCGAGCTGGTCCAAACGGCCAGCGATTTCGTCGAGGCCCGTGACGTCGCTGTATTTCAGCACGTCCTCACCGGTCGGGTCATCGCTCATGAGCTCGTCGCTCTGATCGGTGGCCCGGAAGTCGTGGGCGGTCGTCTTTTGAGGTGGATTGACGGCGATGTGCGTGAGGTCCTCGTCGTCGGTCGAAAAATCGTCGTCCTCGATCGAGAGGATGTCGGACGCGATTTGGTAGATCGCCTGAGTGTCGATCGGGTCGGGTATCAGGTGGATGAAGTCGGCCGTCACCGCCTTGCCGCCGCCGAGCACGATGGTCGGCGGGATGGCGAGGCCGGCGTCCAGGCCGGCGAGGAGTTCGATGGCGTCCTCGCCGTGGACGCTGCGGGACAGGATCAGCAGCGAGACCTCCGATTCGCGCAGGCGCTCGTCGAGGCGCCCCGGCTTGCTCAGGATCTCCACGTCGCACTCGTCCCGCGCCAAGAGGAAGCGAACCTTCTTGGCGAGGACGGAGTCTTGCGCGCAGACGAGGATGTGCTGCATCAGGCCCTGGTTCCCGACCGGGCAAAGGCCCGATCCGGCCGTACGCTAACGACAAACGTAAACTCCCTTCAAGTTTCCGGGACCCTAAAACGCAGGGGCGGGTACGATTTTTGGCCACCCGTTGACCGGCTCGGAGGGGCCGGCTACCCGCCCATCCCATGAATGCGCCGAAGGGGGCCGCCGTCGTCACCGGCGCCGGCCGAGGCATCGGGCGGGCGATCGCCGTCGCGCTCGCCGAACGCGGGCACCCGGTGGCCGTCCAGTCGCGGACCGCGACCGAGCTCGAGGCCCTGGTGGCCGAGATCGAGGCGGCCGGCGGGCGGGCGATCGCCGTGCCGGGTGACGTCACGCAGGCCGAAGCGGCCGATATGCTCGTGTCGGCGGCCGTCGAGGCGTTCGGGCGCGTGGAGATCGCGGTGCCGTGTGCGGGGCAGTCGTTCTCGGCGCCGCTGCACCGAACGGACGCCGAAGGGTTTCGGCGGCTGTTCGAGGTGAACACGATGAGCGTCTTCTTCCTCGTGAAGCGCGCGGCGGAGGCGATGCGCGCCGAGGGTGGCAAGATCGTGGTCGTCGCGTCGACCGCGGCGGTCAGCGGGATGGCGTACACGAGCGCGTACTCGGCGACCAAACACGCGGTCCTGGGGCTGGTGCGGTCCGCGGCGCTCGAGCTCGCGAAGCACCGCATCACGGTGAACGCGCTGTGCCCGGGGTGGGTCGACACGGAGATGTTCGACAAGACCCTCGCCAACATCGCGGAGAAGACCGGCGGGACGCTCGAAGAGGCGCGCGCGAAGATCGAGGGGCGGATCCCGATTGGCAGCGCCTTGACCGTGGACGAGGTGGCGGCGATGGCGTGTCACCTCGCGTCGGACGCCAGCGCGCGGCTGACGGGGCAGGCCATCGTCTTGGACGGAGGGGAGACCATCGCATGAGTCGTCACGAGATCATCAACCCGGAGTCGCTCGGCGCGCCGCGCGGCTACTCGAACGGGATCCTCGCCGCGCCCGGGCGCCTGTTGTTCGTCGCGGGGCAGATCGCCTGGGACGAGAACCAGAAGCTCGTCTCCGACGACTTCGGGGCGCAGTTCGGGCAGGCGCTCGCGAACGTCGTCGCGGTGGTGAAGGCCTCGGGTGGTTCGGTCGAGGACCTCTGCCGCCTCACCGTCTACGTCACCGACAAGCAGGCGTACATCGCGGCGCTCAAGGTGATCGGCGCGCGGTACCGCGAGTTGATGGGGCGCCACTACCCGACGATGGCGTTGGTGGAGGTCGCGGACCTGCTCGAGGACGGCGCGCAGGTGGAGATCGAGGGGACGGCCGTCGTGCCGTCGGAGTGAGGGACATGAAGAAGCAGATCGTAGACGGCCTCGACTTCGAGGTGCGCGAAGGCATCGGGACGCTGACGCTCTCGCGCCCCGACCGCCTCAACAGCCTGACGTTCGAGATGTACCGCGCGCTCGTGACGTTCTTCGCGGACGTGGAGCACGACGACGAAGTGAAGGTCTTGATCGTCACCGGCACCGGGCGGGGCTTCTGCTCGGGCGGCGACGTCCACGACATCATCGGCAAGCTCGTCTCCTACGGGCCCAAGGACATGCTCGGCTTCGCGCGCATGACCGGCGACGTCATCCGCAACATGCGGCGGCTGAAGAAGCCGATCGTCGCGGCGATCAACGGGACGGCCGCGGGCGCGGGCGCGGTGATCGCGTTGGCGTCGGACATCCGCATCGGGTCGGACCAGTCGAAGATCGCATTCCTGTTCTCGAAGGTCGGCCTCACCGGCGCGGACATGGGCGCGGCGTACTTGTTGCCGCGCGTGATCGGTATGGGGCGCGCCTCGGAGCTGTTGTTCCTCGGTGACTCGGTGCCGGCGGCGCAGGCGAAGGAGATCGGGCTCTTCAACGACGTGGTCCCGCACGACGAGTTGATGGAGCGCGCGACGGCGGTCGCGAAGCGCCTCGCCGCGGGGCCGACGTTCTCGCACGGGATCACGAAGGACCTGATCAACAACGGCTTCTCGATGGACCTCGACTCCGCGCTCGACGCCGAGGCGCGCGCGCAGACGATCTGCATGCTCGCGGACGACTTCAAGGAGTTCCACGCGTCGTTCGTCGAGAAGCGCAAGCCCGAGTTCAAGGGGTCCTGAGATCATGGAGAAGCGATCGATCGCCGAGTCCGCGCGCGTCGAGCTCGACGCGCGACTGGTGGAGTTGGAGGCGCGCGCGCGCAAGGTCGTGGACGCTTCGATCCGCCCACGCGAAGAGGACGAATCCGACGACGCCGCGTTCGCGATGACGCGCGCGCTCGGCGCGGCGGGGCTCTTGAGCTCGTGCGTGGACCTCGACGTGCCGGCGATCTGCGTGTTGCGCGAGGTCGTCGCTTCGTCGAGTGGCCTCGCGGACTCGATGCTCGCGCTACAAGGCCTCGGCTACGGGCCCCTCGCGCTCGCGGGGAGTGACGCGCTGAAGTCCGCGTGGCGCGCGAAGGTCGAGGCGGGCGAAGCGATCGCGGCGATCGGGATCACCGAGCCGGAGGCCGGGAGCGACGTCGCGGCGATCGCGACGACCGCGCACCGCGACGGCAACGAGTGGGTCCTCAACGGGAAGAAGTGCTTCATCACCAACGCGGGCATCGCCGACTTCTATTCGGTGGTCGCGCGCACGGGCGGCGAGGGCGCGAAGGGGTTGTCGATGATCCTCGTGCCGAAGGAGGCCGTGACGTCGACGCTGCGCTACGACCTCGTCGCGCCGCACCCGTGCGGTGAGGTGGTGTTCGAGGACTCGCGCGTCCCGCTCGATCACCTGATCGGGGACGAGGGGCAGGGCTTCAAGACGGCGATGCGCACGCTCGATCACTTCCGCACCACGGTCGGCGCGGCGGCGGTCGGGATGGCGACGCGCGCGCTCGACGACGCGATCGAGCGGAGCAAGACGCGCCAGCAGTTCGGCAAGCCGATCAATCGCTTCCAGCAGATCGCGGCGATGCTCGCGGACTCGTTCGTGGAGCTACACGCTTCGCGCTTGATGGTGTACCGCGCCGCGACCGCCCACGCGCAGGGCGACGCGCTCGCCGGTGCGTACTCGAGCGCGGCGAAGATGTACGCGACCGAGGCCGCGCAGCGGATCATCGACCGCTCGGTGCAGATCCACGGCGGGCAGGGCGTCCGCAAGGGGACCGCGGTGGAGCGCCTCTACCGCGACATCCGCGCGCTGCGGATCTACGAGGGGACGACGGAGATCCAGCGCGTGGTGTTGTCGCGCGCGTTGACGACGTGAGGCGACGGCTCCCGTTCGCCGTCTTGTCCGCGTGCGGCGCAGGCAAATACCAGGGCCCCTCTACGCGCGGCCGACGACGCTGCAAGCTGGCTTGCATCAGTTCCAGTTCGGGCTCGGCGCGAGGACGGCGGCGTCCCGGGCGTCAGCGGCGCGGTTTTCGTCGATGGGGTGCTGGCCGTCGGCGGAGGCGGAGGCGTACGTGGCGGTGAGCCGAGCGCGCTTGGGCGCGGCTTTGCCGCGCGCCTTGGGCTTGGGCTTGTGGCGCCGTTCGTGCGGTGCTGAGGGCGCGGAGGAAAGAAGCAAGGCGCGAGCCTCTTTGACTTTATCGGGTTGACCCGGTTGCGTTTGTGTCGATTAAACTGGACAAGGTTTATCAGCGATGCACGCCCTCGACCCCACGACGATCGAGACCCACCTCCGGACCAACGCGCCGGTGTCGGCGTCGCCCGAGGAGCAAGGCGAGCTCGTTGAGCTCCTGCGATGCCTGCCGCATTGCAAGCTGGTCGGTCCCGAGGGCGAGGAGATCCACATCCCCGAAGCGACGTTCCGCATCCTCGAGCGCGTCGTCGAGCTGCTCGCGCGCGGCGACGCGATAACGCTCGTGCGTGTCGGCAAGGAGCTGACGACACAGCAGGCCGCCAACATCCTCAACGTGTCGAGGCAGTACCTCGTGCGGCTGCTCGACGAGGGCCGGATCCCGTTCACCAAGACCGGCAAACATCGTCGACTTCGTATCGAGGATGTCCTCGAGTTCAAGCGCGAGCGCGACCGCGAACGTCGTGACGGCCTCGACGAGCTAACGCGCATGAGCGAGGACGCTGGCGGCTACCAGGAACTGAAGTAGGTATTACAGTAGAGAGCGGCCGACGTGCTCCTTCCCGCGCCCTTC
>JAUHYN010001407.1 GCA_030426505.1 bacterium
CCCGCCGCGGGCCTCGTTCGCCTCGGTAACCTCGCGCGCGAGCGACCGGACGATCCGCTCGTCGCCTACTTGTACGCGCGCGCCCTCGAGAACGCGGAGCTGTACGAGGAGGGGCTCGCGCAGATCGAGCACGCCGGGCCGGGGCTCGCACCGCCGCTGGCCGTCGAGGCTCGGCTGGTCCGGGGGCGGCTGCTCTACTTCGCCGGGCGCTCCGAGGAGGCGGCCGCGAGGTTCGAGGCGGTGGCCCAGGAGGCCGAGAACCCCGGGATCGCGGAGACCGCGCGGGACTGGGCGGAGCGCGCTCGGTTCGCTGTGGAACACCCGTAGTCGACCCGGAATAGAAGTCGACAGGATGGCGTTTGGGCGTTAGTGGTACCCACGATGTCTTCGAAGCGTTGGCTGGTCCTGGCGCCGTTCATCCTGCTCAGCGCCTGTGCTCACGCAAAGATCCCGCGCACCACGATCGACGACACCGAGGAGAACCGCGAGATCATCAAGCTCGTGGAGCAGTACCACGAGGCGCTCGAGTCGCTCGACGCCGACGCCGTGCTCTCGATGGTCAGCCCGCGGTTCTACGAGGACAACGGCAACACGAACGACGCCGACGATTACGACTACGACGGCCTCAAAGTGCAACTGACCGAAGACTTCAAGCGCACGCGCGCCCTCCACCTCGACGTCCGCGTAGACGCCGTAGAAGTGAAGGAGAGCGAGGCGTACGCGGAGCTGTACTACCGGATCCGCGCGCAGAACGAGTACCCGTCCGGCGTGAAGTGGGAGACGGGCAGCGACCGCACCCGGCTGCGCTTCGAGCGCGCCGACGGCAAGTGGCTGATCGTCGCCGGCCTCTGATCCGGGGACCCGACCGCCTCAACCGAGCACGCGCTCGATCAACGCTTCCGCTCCGCCGTCCACCAGCGCCTCGAGGCGCGCGGTGTAGTGGCGGTAGTCCTTGAACACCCGGCGCGACGCCGGGAGCCGCTTCATCTCGAAGTCGACGATGCGCGTGATCGCGAATCGCGCGGCGGCGAGCCGGAGCTCGTCGGCGAGCGCGCGCTTCTCGATCTTCGAGAGCGGGCGCCCGCGATCGTAGGCCTCGAGGAACGCGCGCACGCGACCGAGGTGGAAGCGCCCGGCCGGTCCCCCCTGCTGGGCGGCGCTCGGTTGCCAGCACCAGTCGTTGAGCGTGACGGCGACGTCCCAGACCAGCCGCTCGGTGGAGGCCATCTCGAAGTCGATGCAGCCCACGAGGTCGTCGCCGCGGAACTTCGCGTTGTCGATGAACAGGTCGCCGTGGACGGTGCCGACGGGGAGCGGCGACATGTCGCGCTCGCGCTGGCGGGCGATCTCCTTCGACAGCGCGTACACGTCGTCGGCGAACCGCTTCGCGAGGCGCTTCTTCTCGAGCGCGCGCTCGATGCGCCCCATCTTGGAGGCGAGCGAGTCGAGGTTGAACTCGTTGTGGCGCGTGCGCATGAACGAGCTGGTCGCGGTGTGGAGCTCGGCGGTGTAGCGGCCGATGCGAGTGACGTGCCGCGGGCGCACTTCGAAGACGCCCAACTCGCGGCCCGGCATGTACTCGAAGAGGGAGACGTACCGGCCGCGCGACGCCCAGGGGGTGAAGGTGCCGCGCGCGACGTTCTTGATCAGCCGCGGGACCGAGACGCCCTGGCGGTCGAGGTGGAGCAGGAGCTCCTTCTCGAAGATCATGTCGTCGACGCGCTTCTTCTCCGTGATTCGGAGGAAGTACCGGCGGCCGTCGACCTTCACCCAGTACGACGTGTTGATCGAGCCTTCGGCGATACCGCCGAAGTCCTCGAGGTCGTCGAGGTGATAGAGGGACAAGATCGATCGGATCTGATCCCGGTCTAGGACGACGTGTACCGCCACGGCCTC
>JAUHYN010001408.1 GCA_030426505.1 bacterium
TTCCGACGCGCGATCGGAGGGCGCGGCGCGGACGACACGTCGGAAGACGAGCTCCTGTTCTATCACGGCACCGGGCACTTCACGCCGCCGGGGCACCGCCTCGCGGCGAAGGTGATTGCACCCGCGGTGATCGACGCGGTCAGCGATTCAAGCGGAAGAACAGGTAGTCCCCGTCCGTCGTCGGCGCCGGTCCCACCGCCCGCGGCGTCGAAGGCTGCGGACCGCTGAGGTCGACCATCCAGATCTCCGTCACGTCGTTCTCGCGCTGATCCGCTTCGAAGAACAGGCCGAGCCCGTCCGCGCGGAACGCGAACGCGCCGTCGCCGGTGTTCGCGTCGGCGCCGGCGGGGAGCGGCATCGACACGCGCTGCGCGGGGGTTCCGTCGAGGCGCGCGACGAAGAGCTCGTAGTCGCCGTCGGTCGTGAAGTCGCCGCGCATCGCGACGCGGCGCCCGTCCGGGGAGAAATAGAAGTTCGTCGCGTCGAGTGTGTCGTCGCTCGTGGCGGGGCTGACGCGCTCCACGGCGTACGGCGGCGCGCCGACGAGGTGCGCGACGTAGACCTGATCCACGCCCTCGGTCGACTGGTCGGCGATGTACGCGAGGCGCGTCCCGTCGGGCGACCACTCGAAGCCGTAGCCGTCGCTCGTGGAGACGTCGAGGTCGCCGTCCGGTTGCATCGTGCTCACGCGCACCGGGGTCGCGGGGAGCGCGCCCGACACGTCGACGACGTAGAGCTCGAAGCGCTCGTCCACGTCGAGGTCGGCGCGGAAGGCGAGGTGCGAGCCGGCCGGGTTCCACTTCGCGGCGGTGACGGTGCGGTCCGCGGGGAGGGCGGCGATGGCGCGCGCGGGCGCGGAGAACGCGCCGCCGGCGTACGAGGCGACGAAGAGCTCTTGGGCACCGTCGTGTTGTTCGTCCGCGAGGTAGTAGGCGCGCGTGCCGGCGGGGTTGAAGCCGTAGTCACCGAGGCCGACGTCGTTCGCGTCGCCGTAGCCGGGGCTGCTCACGCGTTCCACTGAAGCGATCGCGCCGACGAATCGCGCGAACCACAGCGCGTCCACGTTCAACGCATCGAGGTCGCAGCGTAACAACACGCCGGAGCCGTCCGGGGCCCACACCACGTCGTCTTCGCAGTCCTGCGATCCGGAGAGCGAGGCGTGGATCTTCGTTCCGACGGTCGGCGACGCGGGGTTGGTGACGCGCGTGCGGTACAGCTCGTTGACGCCGCTGGTGTCGAGGTCGCCGAGGTACACGAGCTGATCCGAGTTGGGCGACCAGAAGACGTCGTTGGCCATCACGTCGATCGCGTTCGACGCAGGCGCGGTCCCGCCGCTGACGAGGATCGGCGCGCCGGGGACCGCGCGGTTCGTGACGTCCACGAAGAACAGTTGGTCGTGGCCCGACACGTTGGGGTCCGCGGTGAACGCGAGGTAGTCGCTGTTCGGCGCCCAGTACACGTCCTGTACGCTCGCGCCGGTCGCCGAGTAGTTCGTGAGGTTCACCGCGGAGGCCGCGAGGTTCGTCAGGTCGTAGACGTAGAGGTTCGCGTTGCCGTCGTTGGTGAAGTCGCCGACGAACGCGACCGCCGTGCCGTCCGGGGCGAACCGCGCGGCGTCGGCCGCGGTCGACGCGTCGCCGGTGCCAGGCGCGGTGGGGCTGATGCGCGCCATCGCCCCGGGCGACTCGCCGCACACGTCGACGAGGAAGACGCTCGTGTCGCCGTCCACCAGCGGGTCACCGACGAGGAGCGCCCAGCGTTGGACGCCCGGGTCGTCGACGACGGCGACCGTGTACGACTGCGACGCGGTCACGCCGGCGCCGTCGGAGACCGTGAGCGAGAAGGTCGCGCTGCCGGCGACGGTGGGCCGGCCCACGAGCTCCACGGTCGCGGCG
>JAUHYN010000265.1 GCA_030426505.1 bacterium
GCGTTGCAGATGACGTTCATCTCGGCGTGGTGGCAGCCGATCTCCATGCGCGTGCCGGACTGGACGCCCATCGTGTCGCGTAGGCACGCGGTGTCGCCGCACAGCTCGCCGCCGCCGCGCGGGCCGCCGTTGTAGCCGTCCATCAGCACGACGTTCCGCGTGGGGTCGACGAGGAGTGCGCCGAACTTGCGACGCGGGCAGTTCGACGCCTTCGCGAGGGCGAGGCACTGCTCGATGCGGATCTTGATGTGTTTTTCCTTCATCGCGTCGCGGAGCAGATCCTTAGCAGGTCCCGGATGCGGTATGAACCTCGGCCGTGGCCTCCTCGCGCCGACTCGTCCTCGTCGACGGCACCGCGATGATCTATCGCGCGTACTTCGCGATCCCCGGACACTTGTCCACCGCATTCGGTCTGCACACCAACGCGATCTACGGCTTCGCGACCATGTTCCAGAAGCTCTTCGCGCAGCGAAAGCCCGACTTCGGCGCGGTGGTGTTCGACGCGCCCGGCAAGACGTTCCGCGACGAACAGTACGAGGACTACAAGGCCGACCGCGCGCCGATGGAGGACAAGCTGAAGTCGCAGCTCCCGTGGATCACGCGGCTCGTCCAGGCGCAGAACTTCCACATCCTCAGCAAGCCCGGCTACGAGGCGGACGACGTCATCGGCACGCTGACGAAGCAAGCGCTCGCGCAGGGCATCGAGGTGCTGATCGTCTCCGGCGACAAGGACTTCTGCCAGCTGATCGGCGACGACGTCCGGATGCTCGATCCGATGCGCGACATCACCTACGACGCCGAGCTCGTCCGCAAGAAGTGGGGCGTCCCGCCGGAGAAGTTCGTCGATCTCCTCGCGCTCACGGGCGACAAGATCGACAACATCCCCGGCGTCCCCGGCATCGGGAAGAAGGGCGCGGCCGAGCTCCTCGCGGAGTACGGATCGCTGGACGGCGTGCTCGAGAACGTCGAGGCCTTGAAGGGGCGCAAGCGCACCGCGCTCGAAGAACACCGCGACGACGCCGTCCTCAGTCGCGAGCTCGCGACGATCGATCGCGAGGTCCCGCTCGAGGAGACGGTGGAGGCCCTCGCGCTCGAAGCGCCTTCGGTCGAGGTGCTCAACGAGCTCTACCGCGAGCTCGAGTTCTACTCGCTGCTCGAAGGCGGCGATCTCCCGGACGTCGAGGAGCACGCGCTCGAGGTCGTCACCGAGATCGGTCCGTTGGTCGAAGCGCTGAACGCGGCGGAGGACGTCGCGGTCGCGGCGATCCACGAGAAGCCGAGCGCGATCACCGGCGCGTGGGTCGGCGTCGCGTTCGCGTTCGCGGATCGCGTGGTCTACGTGCCGCTCGACGACGCGAAGATCGCGGCGCTCGCGCCGTGGTTCGCGTCGGACACGCCGAAGGTCACGCACGACGCGAAGGCGCTGTGGCACCTCGTCCGGCGCGCGGGGCACACGTTGAAGGGCGTGGTGTTCGACACGATGCTCGCGTCGTACCTGGTCGATCCGGTCGCGAGCATCCCGCATAGGCTCGAGCAGCTCGTGAAGGTCCACCTGTACCGCACGCTGTCACCGGTGAAGCGGATCATCGGCTCCGGGAAGTCCGAGAAGAAGTTCGCGGAGGTTTCGGTGGAGGCGCTCGCGCCGTACGCGGCGGAGATCGTCGCGTCGATCCGCGAGACGTGGCCGAAGCTCGAGGAGCGCATCGAAGCGGAGGGCCACACCGAGAAGCTGCGCGAGATGGAGCTGCCGCTGTCGTACGTGCTCGGGCGGTTGGAGGCGACGGGCGTGCTCGTCGACGTCGAGGAGTTGGAGCGCATCGGCGCGGAGCTCGCGGCGCGCCTCGAGGATCTGGAGCGGCGCATCTTCGAGATCGCGGGGGAGTCGTTCAACGTCGCTTCGACGAAGCAGCTCAGTCACATCCTGTTCGAGAAGCTGGAGCTGCCGGTCATCAAGCGGACGAAGACGGGGTACTCGACGGCGGTGGAGGTGCTGGAGCGGCTCGCGAAGAAGCACGAGATCGCCGCGCTGTTGATCGATCACCGCAAGGTCTCGAAGCTGATCACCACGTACACGAACGTGCTCGTCGCTTCCGTTAATCCGGAGACGGGTCGTGTCCACGCGACGTACCAGCAGACCGTCGCGACGACGGGGCGGATCATCTCGACCGATCCGGACCTGCAGCGCACGCCGACGAAGACGGAGGACGGCAAGCGGATCCGTCAGGCGTTCATCGCGCCCGAAGGGCACAAGATCGTGTCGGCCGACTGGAGCCAGATCGAGCTGAGGATCCTCGCGCACGTCAGCCAAGACGCGCAGTTGATCGAGGCCTTCACCACCGAGACGGACATTCACCGCAAGACGGCGGCGCAGCTGTTCGAGGTGGCGCCGGAGGACGTCGACGAGGCGCAGCGGCGCGTCGGTAAGACGGTGAACTTCGCGACGATCTACGGGCAGGGCGCGACGGCGCTCTCGCAGATCCTCGACGTGCATCGCAAGGAGGCGGAGCGCTACATCACGGCGTACTTCGAGTTCTTCTCCGGCGTGCGGCAGTGGCTCGACGAGACGATGGCGCGCGCCGAGGAAGACGGCTTCGTGACCACGCTCGCGGGGCGTCGGCGCTACATCCCCGAGCTGTCCAGCAACAACACGATGGATCGCCAGACCGGCCTGAGGATGGCGGCCAACACGCCCATTCAGGGGTCGGCGGCGGACATCATGAAGCAGACGATGCTGGACCTCGCGCACGGCCTCGACGCCGAGGGGTTGGCGGCGAGGATGGTGCTCCAGATCCACGACGAGATCGTGTTCGAGGTGCCGGAATCAGAAGTCGATCGTGTCGCAGCCCTCGCGCGGGCGAAGATGCAGTCGGTGGTGTCGCTCCGGGTGCCGCTCGTCGTCGACGTGGGGGTGGGCGCGACGTGGGCCGACGCGCATTGAGGACGCGGACTGAACGATCGCGCGCGGACCGGCACTGGGGGCTCGTGGGCTCTCGCGTTCGAGGCGGGTGGGCGATCGCCGCAGCGTTGGTCGCCTGCGGGCCGGGGACGGCCCCCATCGTCGAGCGCGACGCTGGTTCGATGCGCGCCGACGTCGGCGCGTGGGGCGACGCCGGTCCTTCGACCGACGCCGGGACGTCCGACGCCGGCTTCGTCGATGGCGGAGCACGCGACGGAGGCGCTCGCGACAGCGGTGTCCTCCCGCGCGACGGCGGCCCGCGCGACAGCGGCGTCCTCCCGCGCGACGACGGCGGCCCGCGCGACGGCGGTGTCCTCCCGCGCGACGGCGGTCCGCGCGACGGCGGTGTCCTCCCGCGCGACGGAGGTGCTCGCGACGGCGGTGTCCTCCCGCGCGACGGCGGCCCTCCAGCCCGCGATGGCGGTGTCGCCGACAGCGGCGTCCTCCCCGACGCCGGGGCCCTCCCCGACGCCGGCCTGGTCCTCGCCCTCGAGCCGGGTACGCTCGTGCCCGCGAACTATTGCGAAGATGGGCACACGGACATCTTCGTGCCCGGCTTTCCGAACGCCACGTTCACTCGGCGTACGGATCTCGAAGGCCTGAGCTACCCCGACGCGACGTTGACCTCGACGGGCGCGCTCACGTTGCGGAGCGTCGGCTACACCTCCAGTACGGGGCTGTTCGACTTCTGCGCGGAGGCTACGGTCGTCGGGGTCGGGAGTGTGTGGCGCTGTTGGTTCGCGGTGGACGCCGGTCTGTCGCCGCACTTCATGCAGTCGCACGTCGACCGGACGACGCCACCGCCCCCGGCGTATCCGGGACAGCCGTACAGCCACACCATCGCGTTGGCGACGACGCCGGTCTGCCCGTGGCAACTCGGTCTGTACAACTGTGACCTGTCTCCGTTCGCGGTCGCCTACGGCGCCAACTCGATCACCATCACCGGTGGTGTGGGCGGAGCGCTGGATCCCACGACGACGCCGGGGACCTACGCGTGTACGCTGGCGGTCGAGTTCACGTGCCCGTTCGGGCCCTGCTATCCGTTCGACAACTACCCGTTCGCCATCGACGTCGTCCCGTAGCGGTCCCGCGCTGCGAACGCGCGGCGGAAGCTGGAATCTCGGCCCTGTCGCGTGGGTTTCCTCGCGCGAGAGAAGATGTAATCGGTGGAGTCGATGCGGACGATCGGGAAGGAGGCGCGCCGGTGAGGTTGCCGTCGTTGTCGGCGCTGCGTGCGTTCGAGGCCGCGGCGCGCCACCTCTCGTTCACGCGCGCGGCGGAAGAGCTGTGCGTGACGCAGGCGGCGGTGAGTCACCAGGTGCGCGCGCTCGAGGAAGAGCTCGGGCAGGCGCTGTTCAATCGGCACCCGCGGCGTGTGTCGCTGACGGAGGAGGGGCGCATCCTCTCGCAGGCCGCGTCGTTGGCGTTCGAGCAGATCGCGCGGGGCGTCGACGCGATGGCGCAGGTCGGGAACACCGGCGCGGTCAACGTGAGCGTGTCGCCGTCGCTCGCGGTGAAGTGGCTGTTGCCTCGGCTCGACGACTTCCGCGAGAAGCACCCGGAGATCGACGTCCGCATCTCGGCGAACGATCGGCTGATCGATCCGGTGCGCGAGGGCGTCGACGTCTGCATTCGCTACGGGTCGGGCAACTACCCCGGGCTCGAGACCACGCTCCTCATGAAGGACGAGGTGTACCCGGTGTGCAGTCCGCGGCTGCGCGAGCAGCTCGAGACGCCCGCGGATCTCGAGGACGTCGTGTTGTTGCAGGACGAGATGATGCTCGAGGACGAGAAGCGGCCGGACTGGAAGAAGTGGTTCAAGGCGGCGGGCGTCTCGGATCGCACCGGCGGGGAGCGGATCAAGTTCTCCCACGCGGTGATGATGATCGACGCGGCGTTGGCCGGGCAGGGGGTCGCCCTCGGTCGGAGCACGCTGGTGGCGGACGACCTGGCGCAGGGGCGGCTCGTCCGGCCGTTCGAGGCCTCGTTCGAGTCGGCGTTCGCGTACTGGGTGGCGGTGCCCAAAGGTGCGGTGCTGGGGCCGAAGATAAACGCATTCTTGGAGTGGTTGGTGGCGCAGGCGAAGGCCTGATCACCTCCGATCCGCCCGAATCCGGCTCCGGACTGGCGGACGAGCGCCGGGCCTGACGATAATCGGGCCCGTGGCGCGAATCTGCCCCACATGTCCGTCGGTGTTGTCGGCGGTCGACGCCGTATGCCCGGAGCACGGCGCGGGCGCCGACGGCGACGACCCGTTCGTCGGGCGCACGCTCGGCGTGTACCGGATCGCGCAGCGCCAACGCGCCGAGCGCGGAGGGGTTTGGTATCGCGCGGTCGACGACCAGTCGAATCGGTTCCAGATCCTCATGGCGTACGGCGAGATCATCGGCGACGCCCGGGTGCTCGAGCGCGCGCGACAGGAGCTGGGGCGCGCGGAGCAGCTGACCGAGTCGCGGCTCGCGCGGATCACCGCGACGGGGTCCAGCGTCGGCGGGACACCGTACCTCGTCTACGAGATACCCGCCGGGCAGAACCTCGCGGACCTCATCGAACACGGCGGGCCGTTCGATCCGTCGCGCGCGGTGAAGACGATGCGGTCGATCTGCGAGGCATTCGCCGCCGCGGACGCGTGGGAGCTGTCGCACCTCGGCCTGACGCCCGACCTGATCACGCTCGACGGAGAGAAGACGATCGTCGGCGGCTTCGGCGCTGCGACGATGCGGGCCGCGCTCGGCGTGCCGCTGGACGAGCGCTGGCTCGGGCCGGTGTCGGGCAAGGATCCCTCGTTCACGGACGACGTCTACGCGCTGGGCGCCGTGTTCCACGGGCTGCTGTTCGGGGGCCCGCCCGGCGACGCGCCCAACCCTCTCCCGCGCGACCCCGCGCTGGGTCGGTTGCTCGCGCGAATGGTCGCGAAGGATCGCGCGGCGCGGCCGACCAGCGTCGACGAGGTCCTCGAAGAGTTGGTGGAGCGCCCGCGCGCGCGGCTCGCGTCGGACCTCACGATCCCTCCCGACCCGGGCGTCAACACGTACATCCTCAAGGCGGGGTCGGTGCAACGCGAGCGCGTGTCGGTCTCGGCCGCGGGGCTCGACCTCCCGAACACGCCGGTCCCGCGCGCCGACACCGCGCCGATGCCGTCGGGGACGTTCAACGACAAGGGCGCGGCGGGCGTCGCGCCGCTGCCGCCCGACAAGCGCCGCGCGCCGCAGCACGGAACGGCCGTCGATCGCGCCGACACCCACGTGCTCCCGTCGAGGCCGCAGCCCGCGGTCCCGAACAACGAGCGCCGGATCGAGACGATGGTCGTGCGCCCGCGGGGCCTGTCGCCCGCGCCGACCGCCGAAGTTTCGGCTGCGGAGCGCCCGGAGTCGTCGCCGCGCCCGACGAAGCCGATGGCGTCGGCAGCGCCGATCGTCCTCGACGACGACGACATCGAGCCGCTCGATCCGCCGGCAGCGAAGCGCGCCGCGCCGTATCTGCTCGGGGCGTTCGCGGTGGTCGCGGCCGCGCTCGGCGCGTGGCTCGCTCTGTCGGACTCGAGCGACACGCCGATCGAGGTCGCGGCCCACGCGCAGCCGGTGGAGGTGATCGACGACGCGCCGCCGCCGCCCGTGACGCCGCCTCCGATCGACCCGGTGCGTGAGGTGTTGCCGGAGGGCGACGCGCTGCCCGACGGCGACGCGCCCGCGCCGGCCGAAGCCGCACCCGCCGCGCAAGTCGTCTTGCGCATCGACTCGGTGCCGCCGGGCGCGATGGTCTACCTCACGAATGGCTCGGTAGAGCTGGGACAGACACCGTTCGAGATCCGCCGCGAACCGAGTGACGAGGTGATGGGCTTCGAGCTGCGCCTCGAGGGGTACAAGCCGTCGATCGAGACGATCTCCGCCAAAGAGGACGGCGCGATCGAGGTGGTGCTCGACAAACTCGAGGCGCGCCCGCCTCCGCCACCGCCGCGTCGCGTGCGTCGCCGAAACCGCGAGCGCGCCGCCGCTCCACCTCCGCCCGCGCCGCCGCCGCCGCGTCGAAGGAAGGCGCCGTCCCGCTCCAAGAAGTCCTTGGAGCGCGGGACGCTCCTCGACCCGTTCGCCGAATGAAGGGCCCCCTGATGCTCCGCACGATCGCCATCGCTCTCAGCCTCGCCTTGCTCGCGCCCACCGTCGCCGACGCCGCGACGAAGCGCGAGCGCGCCCGCGCGAAGCGCTTCGCGAAACGCGCCGCGCGGGACTTCAAGGCCAAGCGCTACAAGCGCGCGCTGCGCGGGTTCGAGCGGGCGTACGAACTCGTGGAGCTGCCGGCGCTCCGCTACAACATCGGCCAGTGCCACCTGCTGCTCGGTCACTACGACGACGCGATCGCGTCGTTCGAGCGGTTCCTCGACGAAGCCCCGAACACACCCTACGCCGCCGACGTCCGCGGTCTGATCCGTGAGGCGGAGCGCGAGATCGAGAAACGGAACCCGAAGCCCACGACCCCGATCGTCGAAGACGAGCCCGTCGTCGCGATCGTCGAGGACCCACCACCTCCCGTCGCGCCGCCTCCTGTCGCGCCTCCGCCTCCCGCGGTGGTCGCGCCGCCCGAGCCCGAGATCGAGGACGAGGGCGGCGGGTTCCCGACGTGGGCCATCTGGGCGATCGTCGGAGGCGTCGCGGTGGCCGGCGGAGCCGTCGCGATCGTCGCGGCGCAACCGGACACGACGACCGTGCTCCCGATGGGGGATCTCGGCGTGATCGATCGGAGGGGGTTGTCGCGATGAGGCGCGGAGCGATCGCGCTGCTCGTCCTCGCCGCCGCGTGCGCCGACAAGGTCGAGGTGCAAGACGGGTTGACGGGCCTCGAGATCACCGTGCGCTACGACGCTGCGGCGGGGCTCGATCAACTCTGGATCCGCGGGGAGCGCTCGAACGGCGAAGAGGCGTTCCAGGACGCGCGCATTCCGGAGGCGCCCGCGCCCCTCACGAAGGGCGAGAACAGCGTCGTGTTGCTCCTCCCGGACGCGCTCGCCGACGAGACCCTCCGAATCCGCGTCGACGGCCTGAAGGCGGGCGCCGTCGTGGCTACGGCGCGCACCGATGTCACCGTGGTCGGTCAATCGCTCGCGTCGGTCTCGCTCCAGCTCGGTCTGCCCGCAGTGTGCGGCGACGGCGTCGTGCGCGAGGTCTTCGAGGCCTGCGACGACGGCGGGCTCGAAGCCGGCGACGGCTGCTCGCCGCAGTGTACCGTCGAGGACGACTGGACCTGCACCGGCAGCCCGAGCCTCTGCGCGCAGTGCGGCAACGGCGTCGTCGAAGCGACCGAAGCCTGCGACGACAACGGCGTCGCGCCCGGCGACGGCTGCGATGCGGCCTGTGGGATCGAGCCGGGCTGGGTCTGCGTCGGCGAGCCGAGCACGTGCTCCGAGTGCGGCGACGGCGTGATCCTCGGGACCGAGGCCTGCGACGACAACAACACCATGGACCTCGACGGGTGCTCGGCGAACTGCACGATCGAACACGGGTGGGGCTGCGTGGACATGCCGTCGACCTGCACCTCGACGTGCGGTGACGGCCTGATCGCGATGGGCGCCGAGGCGTGCGACGACGACGGCGTCGAAGACCTCGATGGGTGCTCGAGCACGTGTACGATCGAGCCCGGCTACACCTGTACCGGCGAGCCATCGGAGTGTACGTGCGAGGGCGACGTCGACAACGACGGCATCGTCGACTGCTCGGACACTTGCATCGACGTGGACGCGGACATGTACGGCGCGGGCGGCCCGCTCGGGAACACGTGCCTCGGCCCGGACTGCGACGACACCGCCGCGACGTGCATCGACGATTGCGCGACCAACGTCGACCTCGACGCGATCGCCGACTGCCGCGACACCTGCTTGGACGCGGACGGCGACGACTACGGCGTCGCGGGCGGCGGCGGTGACACGTGCCTCGGCCCCGACTGCGACGACGCGGTCGCGACCTGCACGAGCGACTGCACGACAGACGTCGACACCGACACCGTCGCGGACTGCGCCGACACTTGCTTGGACGCGGACGGCGACGACTACGGCGCCGTGGGCGGCGCCGGTAACACGTGCCTCGGCCCGGACTGCGATGACGCCGCGGCCACCTGCACGAACGACTGCGCGACCGACGCGGACGCCGACACGATCGCGGACTGCGCCGACACGTGCCTGGACGTCGATGGCGACGGCTTCGGGCTC
>JAUHYN010000266.1 GCA_030426505.1 bacterium
CGGAGGGCCTGTTCTACCCGCCCGACCCCAACAGCCTCCACATCTGCTCGATCGGCGGCAACGTCGCGTGCAACGCGGGCGGGCCGCGCGCTCTGAAGTACGGCGTCACGCGGCACTACGTCCTCGGGGTGGAGGTCGTGCTCCCGACCGGCGAGGTCCTCGAGCTCGGCAAGCGCACGATCAAACACGTCACCGGCTACGACCTCGCGGGGCTGATCGTCGGGAGCGAGGGCACGCTCGGCGTCATCACGCGCGTCACGCTGCGCGTGATCCCGAACCCTCCGTTCGTGCAGACCGCGCTCGTCTCGTTCCGCGGTCTGCACGACGCGTCGGTCGCGCTCACGAAGGTGCTCGAGATCGGCATCGTCCCGCGCACGCTCGAGCTCCTCGATCACCACGCGCTGAACGCAGTGCGCGCGAAGACGCCCGGCCGCTTCCCGGACGACGCCGGCGCGCTGATCATCCTCGAGACCGACGGCACCACCGAGGCGCGCGCGTTCGAAGATCTCGAGCGCGCCGGCGAGGTGTGCATGAACGAAGGCGCGATCGACGTGCTCGTCGCGCAGGACGCCCAACAACGCGAACGCATCTGGGAGCCGCGCCGCGTGCTGTCGGTGACGCTCTCCGAGACCGCCGAGAAGAAGATCTCGGAGGACATCGTCGTGCCGCGCTCGCTCATCCCCGAGATGCTCGACCGCGTTCAGCGAATCGGAGACGAGTTCGACGTCCGGTGTGCGACCTATGGCCACGCCGGGGACGGCAACCTCCATGTGAACGTCCTCTTCGACCGCGCCGCCGAAGAACGCGCCAAAAAGGCCGTTTCGAAGGTGATGGAGGCCACCGTGGCCCTCGGGGGTACCATCTCCGGGGAACATGGTATTGGGCTGTTGAAGCGAGACTTCATGCCGCTCGAACAGTCCAACGCGATGCTCGACGTCCAGCGCGCGATCAAGCGCACGCTCGACCCGAAGAACATCCTCAACCCCGGCAAGATCTTGCCGTTGATCGGAACGACCGAGTGACGCCTTCATTCGAGCTCGTACCCGAGGTGCTCCGCGACGTACCGGTGTTCCCGCTTCCGGGGACGGTCCTGTTGCCGCGCACGATGATCTCCCTGCACGTCTTCGAGCCGCGCTACCGCGAGATGATGGAGTCGTGCATCGAGGGCAGCCGCCTCCTCGCCGTCGCGATGTACGACGAAGACGGCGCGCCGGACGCTCACGGCCGCCCCGCGATTCACCCCGTCGCAGGCATCGGCGCGCTGCGCCGCTCGGCGAAGCTCCCGGACGGCCGCTACAACATCGTCGTCGAAGGGCTCGCGCGCGTGGACATCAGCGAAGAGCACCCGCCGACGCGCGTCTTCCGTCGCGCCACCGCGCGCGTCCTCGAAGACGTCATCGCCGACGACTCCGCCGCGCTCGCGCGCTCGATCGCGTCGCTCCGCGCGCTGTGTACGCGCGCCCTCACGAAGAGCGACGGCGAAGATGACGGCGAGCTCCTCGAGGGCCTCGCCAACGTCAGCGAGCCGAGCGCCCTCGCCGACCTCGTCGCCGCCGCCGCGGTCCGGGACAGCATCGATCGCCAGCGCGTGCTCGCGGAGCCCAACGTCCTCGAGCGGCTCGAGCTGGTCTCGGGCGCGCTCGGCGCCCTGCTCCTCACGAACGACGCGCAGAGCGCCCCGGAGTCGTTCGGCTGGGGCATCACGACCGGCGAGGCTTGAGTCAGCGGCCGATGAGGCCGTGGAGGACCGCGCGCACGCGCTCGGGCTCGAACGGCTTGTCGCAGATGTCAGAGACTCCGGCGTCGCGCACGGCCGCCAGACGATCGATGTCCTGCTCGCTCGTCACCATCATCACCGGCACGCTGCGCTGACTGCTCTCGGTCCGGATGTACTCGAGGAGGCCCTGCCCGTCGAGGCGGGGCATGTTGTAGTCGGTGATCACCACGTCGAAGAACGCGTCCGAGAGGAGTTCGATCGCTTCCCGTCCGTCCACCGCGAGGGTGATGTGGCGGACGCCGAGACTCGACAGCATCTGAGACATGTATCGACGCGCGGCGCCGCTGTCGTCGACGAGCAACACATGAAGTGACTCGAGATCCAACGGTTGCTCGAGCGCGTTCGGGTCGAGGAGCTCCGCGACGCGCGTCAGCGCGCGCGCGAGGTCGGACGGCGCGCACGGCTTCGACAACATCGCGGTCACGCCGCACTGCCGGACGGGCTCGAGGAGCCGGACGTCACGCTCGCTCGAGAGGAGGACGAACGGCACATCGCAGAACTTCTCGTGGGCGCGCATCCGGAGCACCAGGTCCGCCCCGGACTCGCCCTCCATATGGAGCGCCGAGACGACGAGGTCCGGGCACCGCGCTTCGAGTTGTCGCCACGCGGCCGAACACCCGTCCGCCGCCTCGACATTCCAGACGCCGAGGCCCCCCAGCTGCTCGACCAGGATCCGCTGCTGAACGTGGGAGGGCTCGACGAGCAGCACACGGAGGTCCGCAAAGCTCATGAACGGACCCATCGGCCGGGATCGCCCGGAATCTGAGCCCGGGTTGCGAAATCCGTGCGCACCCTCCGATTCGGGACGTTTCGAAAACGTACACCGACGCACCAGAATACTCGCTTAACGCGGAAGACCTCCGATGAGAGCGATCGTGCAGCTGCAAGAACCCAAGTCGGCCTACGTTCCGACGACGACCACGGATCTCGGCACCGTCGATCTGGCCGCCCCGATCGCGGAGGATCAGCGCCACGCGATCGCCGACGTCTGCGTGCATGCCGTCCTCGCGACCGCGGCCGGTCCGTTCATCGACGCGCAGAAGCTGAGCGACTTCATCATGGGTCGACTCGACCAGCTCTACGACGGGCGCCACTTCGACTTCGCGCCGGTGCTCCGCGCGCTCCTCAAGATCGACGGCGTGAAGGAGCAGGACCTCTACGTCGGCATCGTCAACCTGATGGGTCAGCTGTCCACGATGGACGTCGTGATGGAAGAGCCGCGCATGACGCTCGACTCCGCGACGCGCCAGCGCCTCCTCGACATGGCGCGCGCCGCGACCGAGAGCGCACGCGCCACGTTCGAGCGTCGCCGCCTCCGCGCCGCCGTCGCGCACCTCGAGCGCAAGCGCCTCGGCGACCTCATGGTGGAAGCGAAGCTCCTCACGCCGACACACCTCGTCGCCGCGCTCGCGGCGCAGGAGCAACACGGGGGCCGCCTCGGCACGAACCTGATCGAGATGGGCTTCGTTTCGCCGTCGAGCCTCGCGCACTTCCTGAGCAGCCAGCTCGACCTCCCGTGCGTCACCGCGATCGGGCACGTCGAGCGCGAGGTCCTCGACCTCGTCCCGTCCGACATCGCCGCGCGTCACAAGGTGTTCCCGATCGAGCTCGACCACGGCGACATCGTGCTCGCGATGGCCGACCCCTCGAGCCTCGACGCGATCGAGGAGATCGAGCGGCTCACCGGGCGCGTCGTTCGCCCGACCGTCGCGCCCGAGCTCGTCATCACCTACGCGCTCGCGCGCTACTACAACCACCGCCAGCCGACCCGCATCCGCCACCACGCGACGGCGCCGCGCATGCCCGCGACCGAGGTCGGCGGCTACGGGATGGCGGACCTCGCGTCCGACTTCGCCCGCGCCGAGGACCGCCTCGACATCCTCGCGATGGTGCAGCGGTACGTCGCCGAGCGGTACGCGACCTCCGCCGTGTTCGACGTCGCCGACGGCGTGGTGCGCGGTTTCTCGGCCTCGGGCGTGAAGGGCGACCCCCGCGAGATCCGGAACCAGTTCGTGCAGTCGCGCGGCGCCGTCCCCCCGGCCTCTTGGTTCGCGTCCGCGCTCGGCGTCGAGGGGCGCTCGATCGAGATCGTCGAGATCCGCACCGAGGACGACGAGCTCACCGCGATCGTCGTCGGCGTCGCGTCCAAGCGCGCCGTGCAGCCGGCCGAGCAACGCCGGGTCACCGCGCTCACCGCGAGCGCGCTCCGCATGGTGGAGCTCCGCGAAGAGATCCTCCTGGTCGCCGACGCCTGAAACGCGCTACGAAGCCCGGGCCGCGCATGCGTCCCGACTGGCCCGAGCTGTCCGACCTCATCCTCGACACCGACCCGGTCACGCTCGAGCGGCGCCCGGTCTCGCGCGCCACCGTCCACGCCGTCCTCGAAGCCCACGGGATGCGCGCCGCGCGCCGCATCCTCGACCGCATCGGCGGAGGCGACACGCTCGATCCCAACGAGGTCGACGGCGTGCTCGTCCGCGCCCACGCGGAGCTGCAGCGCCTCGCGTTCGAGTTCCGCAACGGCGAGCGCGGGCTGATGCTGTTGCGTCCGCTCCTCGACGTCCTCCGCCGAGACCGAGCCGGCCGCCCGCTCCGCATCGTCGACATCGGCTGCGGCATGGGCTTCCTCCTGCGGTGGCTCGCCGCGCACGGTCGCCTCGGCGCGGACGTGGAGCTCGTCGGCTGCGACTTCAACCCGACCCTCATCGCCGCCGCGCAGGCGCTCGCCGACGAGGAGCGGCTCGCGGTCGAGTTCCGCGTCGCGAACGCCTTCACGCTGGAGCGCCCCGCCGACGTGTATCTCTCGAGCGGCGTGCTCCACCACTTCCGCGGCGAAGACCTCGACCGCTTCTTCGGCATGCAGGCCCAGACCGGCGCGCGCGCGATGTTGCACCTCGACATCAAGGCATCGTGGGCGGCGCCGCTCGGCGCGTGGATCTTCCACCGCGCGCGAATGCGCGAGCCGCTCGCCCAGCACGACGGCGTGCTCTCCGCGATCCGCGCGCACCCGCGCGACGCCCTGCTCGCCGCCGCGACCGGCGCGGGCCGCCCCCTGGTGTACGCGTTGTTCGACGGGCGCCCATCGCCGCTCCCGATCCTCCGCACGCTCAACGTGGTCGTCGGGCTGCACCCCTCGCTCGTGGATCCGTACGTCGAAGGGCTCGGCCCGCTGAGCGCGCGACTGGAGGCGTTCGCGTGACGCTCGTGCTGCTCGCCGTGTTGGTGCTGGTCGACGGCGCGTTCTGTGGCTTCCGCGCGGCGGCCGGCCGCAACCCGCGCATCTTCCTGTGGCCGTACTACGCGCGCGCGATGCGGCGCGGACTCGCGGTCGCGGCCGTCGTCGTCGCGTCGTTCCTCGGCGCCGCGTACGCGCTGCGCGCCGGCGTGTCGGAGGCGCTGTGGGGCGATCTCGTGGTCGCGGCCGACGGCATGGTCGCGGTGTACGGCGTCTACGCGACGCTCGTCGTCGCGGCGCTCGCGCTCTACGGGTTCGGTGCGTTCGACCTGTCGGTGCTCGCGACCGTGCTGGTCCTCGGTCCGTTCACGCTCGTGCGCCCGCTGGTGATCCTCGGCGGCGCCGTGTTCGCGTCCGCTCGGACCGGCGATCCGATCGTCATCGCGTTCGCGATCGCGGCCGGGCTCGTGATGGTGTCGTTCGAGCGGATCCTGTCGGTCGGCGATCCGCCGTGGCGCGGGACGCTCCCGCCCTCCGCCCGGTGACCCGAGCGTTCGTTTCAGTGGAACAGGTGGCCGAGGCGCGCGCGCTTGGCGTCGAGGTAGCCCTGCGAGTGTTCGTTGCCCTGGACGATCACCGACTCGCGGCGCACGACGTCGATGCCGTTCTCCTCGAGCCCATGCACCTTGTCCGGGTTGTTGGTCATGAGGACGACGCTCTTCACGCCGAGGTCGGCGTACATGGCCGCGGCGACGTCGTAGGTGCGGAGGTCGGTCTCGAAGCCGAGCTGGTGGTTGGCGTCCACGGTGTCGGCGCCGCGCTCTTGGAGCGCGTAAGCGCGGATCTTGTTGCCGAGCCCGATGCCGCGGCCCTCTTGGCGCAGGTAGATCAGGACGCCACCGCCCGCTTCTTGGATGCGGTCGAGCGCGGCGTGGAGCTGGTCGTCGCAGTCGCACTTGAGCGACCCGAAGACCTCGGACGTGAGGCACTCGCTGTGGACTCGCGTGAGGACCCCGTGGGGCCCGGGCGTCCCGTACACCAGCGCGACGTGTTCGACGCGCTCATCGACGACGCCGTCGACGGACTCACGGAAGACGACGAAGCGCGCTTCACCGTGGTGGGTCGGCACCTTGGCCTCCGCGAAACGTACCACTGTGCGCCCGGCGGGAGCGGCGACCCTTTTCGACGGCGAGATCATGGAGAGAATCGTGGATCCGAGCGCGTTCGGCGCTCTCGTCATTGGACGCTGACAAGCGGGCGCGGGGTTGTCAACGACGCTTGACCTGGGATGCCTCACCGCGGTTCTTCGCCTCTGTCGTGGACGAACGAAGCTCGAGCTCGGTCCTCGCGCGCGTGGGTCCGGTCGATCCGGCCGCCGCCGCCAACGCGGTTCGCGCCCTCCTCGTGGCGCTCGGATTCGATCCGGCTGAACCGGCGCTGGCGACCACTCCGCAGCGCGCGAGCGAGGCCTTCATCGAGGCCCTCACCCGCGGCTACGCGCAGGATCCCGCGGACGCGCTCGGCAGGGGATTTCCGACGAACGCCACCGGCCCCGTGATCGCCACGGGCATCCCGCTGTTGTTCGTCTGCCCGCACCACCTCACCGTCGCGCGCGGCGTCGCGCACCTCGGCTTCGCGCCGACCGGGCGCGCGCCCGGGCTCTCGCGCATCACGCGGATGGTCGACGTGCTGTCGCGGCGCCTCGTCCTCCAAGAGGACCTCACGCAGCAGCTCGCCGACACGCTCTTCGAAGCGCTCGACGCGAGCGCCGCGATCGCGATCGTCGAAGCGCGCCACGGGTGCGTCGCGCTCGAAGACTTCGCGCAACGCGACACCCGCTTCGTGACCCGCGCCGAGCGCGGCGACGCGAGCGCCGCGCTTTCGATGGCCGCGACGATCGATGCTAGATTGGAGAGCGCGTGCGGGACGTCTGCGTACTAGCGAGCGACAAGCGCGCCCGCCTGGAGATCGCCGTCGCCGTGACCACCGAGGTGTGTCGCGAGGCCCAGCGCGCGCACTCCTCCGGGACCACGTCGACGATCGGCCTCGGCCGCCTCCTCACGGCGACCGGTCTGATGGCCCTCACCTCGCGGCGCCTCGGGACGACGAGCGTCCAGATCCTCTCGCGGGGTCGCATCGGCCAGCTCTTCGCGGACTCGACGGAGAGCGGCGAGGTGCGCGGCTACAGTCGGCGCCCCGAGTTGATGTACCCGATCATCCCGAAGGAGCGTCGCCTGGAGCGCGCGTCGATCGGCGCGATGGTCGCGCCCGGTCGCGTCTCGGTCGTTCGCTCGAACGCCGCGGGTGAGTACGGTCAGAGCGCCGCGCCGATGGCGAACGGCGAGATCGACCGCGACGTCGAGGCGTTCATCGCGCAGTCCGAACAGATCCCCGCGGTCGTCGCGTGCGAGACGCTCCTCGAAGCGGACGGCACGGTGATGGTCGCGGGCGGCGTGTTCGTGCGCGCGATGCCGGACAGCGAGCTCGACGCGCTCTACGCGCTCCGCGACCGCGTGATCGACGGGCGCCTCGCCGAGCTCCTCGTGTCGAGCGAAGACTTCCCGACGCTCTTGTCGCGCATCGCGCCCGACGCCGAGATCGTGGAGGAGGAGAAGCGCATCGTGTGGAAGTGCCGCTGCTCGCTCGAGCGGGTCCTCGGCGCGATCGAGCTGCTCGGCGTGCAAGACCTGGCGGAGATCGCCGACAAGAAAGAACCCACCGGCGTGGACTGCGACTTCTGCCGCACCCACTACGAGGTGACAGCAGAACAGGTGATGGCGATCTTCGAATCGAAGATCCAGGCGCGCGGATGAGGCCCATGCTGTCGCGCGCGTTGGGCGCGCTGCTCGTCACGCTGGCGCTGACGACGTCGAGCCAAGCGGCGAACATCTACGACCCCGAGGTCCCGTACTTCACGATCGAGACCCCGAACTTCTACGTCATGTACCCCGAGGGGTACGGCCACATCGCGTTGCGCGCCGCGCGCATCGCGGAGGACGCGCGGCCTTACCTCGTGCGTCGCTACGAGTGGGATCCGGACGACCGCATCTCGATCATCATCAACGACCAGACGGACTACGCGAACGGCAGCGCGACGATCGTCCCGCTCAAGATCATCACGCTGTTCGTCACCGCGCCGACGCGTATCTCCGGACTCGAGGAGTACGACGACTGGCTGTCGACCGTGCTCGTCCACGAGATGGCGCACATCTTCCACCTCGACATGGCGTACGGCCTCCCGTGGATCGGGCGCCTCATCTTCGGGAAGTACGTCGCGATGAATCAGTACTACCCGGCGTGGAGCACCGAGGGGCTCGCGGTCTACGAAGAGACCGTGTCCTCCGGCGCCGGGCGTGGGCGCAGCACGTACGTCGACATGGTGGTGCGCGCCGCGGCGCTCGAGGATCGCTTCCCGCCGATCGATCAGGGCTACCGCGGCTATCCGAACTGGCCCTTCTCGAACGTCGCGTACTTCTTCGGCGGGCGGTTCCAGTTGTGGCTGCGCGAGAAGTACGGCGAGGAGAAGCTCCTCGACTACCACCAGACGAACGCCGCGAACCCCATCCCGTACGTCACGTACATCAGCGCGAAGATCAACTTCGACACCAGCCTCGAGTCGCTGTGGCTCGCGTTCGAAGACGAGATGAAGGCGAAGGCGGCGCGCGACGTCGAGCTGATCGAGACCGCGTCGATCGCCGTGAGCGAGCCCGAGCGCCTCACGTTCCACGGCGGCGAATCCGTCGGCCCGCGCTTCACGCCCGACGGCGAGCGCATCGTCTTCTCGACCTCGTCCCCGGTGGACGGCCCGCGCGTGCGCCGAATGCCCGCGAGCGGCGGCAAGGACGAAGTCCTACTCAACGACACGCTCAGTCAGGCGATCACATTCGACCCGAAGGGGCACGCGTTCTACTTCCAGCAGACGGAGATCAACCAGCGCTTCTACGCGCACAACTCGATCTACCGCTACAACACCGACAACGACGCGTTCGAGAAGATGAAGCTCGCCGACGAGGCGAAGGACGCCGACTTCCTCGCACCGTCCGGCTCGCTGCGCGCGCGCGATCCGGACATCGCGCCCGACGGCGAACACATCGTCTTCGTGCAGACGCCGAACGGCGCGAACCGCCTCGTGTACGCGAAGCTCGACGACGACGGCGTGTCGATCCACCCCACCTCCATCGTCCCCGCGCTCCCCGGCGT
>JAUHYN010000267.1 GCA_030426505.1 bacterium
CGCGGCGTCGGCCGCGGCCACGAGCCCCTCGCGGTTCGCGATCTCGATGCCGCCGATCGCGATCACGAACTTGTTGTAGGTCACCGAGTAGCCGTCGACGAGGCCCTCGTCCTCGGGCCCAGCCGCCGCGGGGATCTCTTTTTCGATGAAGTCCTCGCCGTAGATGTTGACGTCGATCGTGCCGGCGCCGCCGCCGCACGCGGTGAGGAAGAGGACGGGGAGAACGATGGTGCGCTTCATGGGGTCTCCTTGCGCTCGAACAGGAAGCTCGAGGTGTTGACGAGCCCGCGCAGCAACGCGCGGTGGGGTTGGGATTCGGGGACGAGTACGCCGTCCTCGGCGTCGGCGAAGTCCGCGCGCGCGAGCCACGTCGCGAGGTCCACGCGCAGCTCGACACGCCCCGACGTCCGCCGCACGGGCGCGCCGAACGCGATGCCGACGACGTCCGCGTCGAGCGCCACGTCCGCCGAGAACGTGACGACGCGGTCGCCCTTCGTCGCGGTGCCCTCGATCGTGACGCGCTCGACGCGCACCTCGGCCGAGTTGTAGTCGCCCGTGACGCCGTTCGCGGTGCCGTACACGACGGGCACGTCCGCGAGCAGGTCGAAGTCCTTCGCGTCGAGCAGCTCGGCGAGCGCGTCGCCCTCCATGTAGTGGCCCGGGTGCGCGAACGCGCTCCGAATGCCGACGAGGTCGCGCCACGAGAACAGCGGCTCGCCCTCGTAGAACGCGAGCTCGCCGAGGCGCATCTCGGCGCGCGTGAGCTCCACGGACCAGCCGTGATCGTTGGTGCTCGCGCTGCCGACGCCGGCGACGTCCACGTCGAACGTCGTCCGGCTCCGGCCGGTGTCGTCGCCGCACGCGAGCGGGACGGCGACCGCGATCGCGGTCATCAGGATCCAGCGTCTCATCAGTAGTTCACCGTCAACGAGGCCTGCACCTGGAGCGGCGGCCCCGCCGTGAAGTGGCGCGCGGGGACCATGCTGGTCCCGCCGCCAGGTTGGAAGGCGGAGGCATAGACGAATTCGGCGTCGCGGTACCGGGCGTCGAAGAGGTTGGCGGCTTCGATCGACAGAGCGAAGCGGTCGTACTCCGCGCCGACCGCGGCCTCCATCACGAAGAACCCCTCCGCGGTCTCGGAGAACGGGAGCGGTCGCGGCGCGAGGTACGTCCCGGCCAGCACCGCGAACACGCCGATGGGCGCCTCCAACAGGCCGGTCACGTGTTCGTGCGCTTCGACGTCGAAGCGCAGCACGAGCGGCGGGACGAACGGGAGGATGTCGCCCGAGTCCGGCTTCACGCCGCGCGCGAAGGTGGCGGCGAGCGTCGCGTTGAGGAAGTCGAACGGCGCCGACTGCACGAGCGCCTGGACGCCACCGCGCACCGTGGAGCCGCCGAAGATGTTCGTGCCCGTGGCGTGGTCGAACACCAGCTCGTCCTCGACGTACGTGACGAACGTGGTGAGCGTCGCGCGGAGCGCGCGGCCGAGATCGTAGCGACCGCCGAACTCGCCGGAGTGGACGAGCGTGAGCGGAGAGCGCTCGCCTTGGCCGAGCGACACCGCCTGCGGCGAACGGAACCCGTTTCCGTAGGAGAGGAAGAACCGGAGCGCTTCGTCGAGCTGGTAGTCCACGGTCGCCTTCGGCGCGATGTGGAAGCCGAACGCCTCGCGCCGCGGCTCGTTCGCGAGGCGCTCTTCGATCACGTAGGACAGACCTTCGATGCGGGCGCCGCCGCGGACGTAGAGCCCGTCGAGGACGCGGAGGTTGAAGTCCGCGTAGAAGCCGACGTCGGTGATGCCGAGCTCGTTGTCGATCTCCGTCGCGTAGGAGACTCCGTCGACCTCGCGCAACCTGTCTTGCGTCTGGTCGATCGCGTCGTGGCGCCACGACGCCCCGATCTCCACGCGCAGGCGCTCCTCGAACAGCGTCTTGGCGTAGTAGCCGTTGCCACCGAACGTCGTCGCGTCGTGGAGCTGTTCGTTGAGGTCGCCGCGCGGATCGAGGAGGTATCCGGTGAAGTTCTGCCGCAGGCGGAAGGACCGCAGCACCACGTAGGTCGACATGCTGGACTGCGTGGAGCCGTCGTCGAAGCGCACTTCGGCGAGCGCCTGGTGTCGCGAGCTCGCGCCGCGCTGCTGACTGGAGTGGACGTCGAAGAAGCCGAGCGCGCCGGACTCGAAGGCGTCGAGGCGCACGACGCCCGGCGAGTCGTAGCGCCCCGCGTAGGTGCTCCCGAGGAGCCGGAGCTTCACGTTCGCGGAGACGTCGACCAGCGACTGCGCGATCGCGCTCGAGCGATTCCACGCGCGCGACGGGCCGAATCCGTCGGAGCGCGCGTACTCGGCGGCGACGAAGGTCTCGTCGGATTCGCCCTCGGGGCCCCACGCCGCGAGGCCCCGCATCAGGCCGTACTGGCCGGCGCTCACGCGCCCGAGCATCCCGCGGCGCGTGAGGCCCAGGTCGAAGTCGATCGAGCCCGCGACCGCGAAGTCGCCTTGGCGCGGGTCGTACGCGCCCTCGACCACGCGCATCTTCGCGACGGCTTCGGGGATGAGGAAGTGCAGGTCCGCGTAGCCCTGGCCGTGGATGTTCGAGACCTCGTTGATCGGGATCCCGCCCGCGCTGATCGCGACGTCCTGTCCATGCACGGCGTCGAAGCCGCGCAGGAAGATCTGGTGCCCTTTGCCCTGACCGGAGTGCTGCGAGATGTAGACGCCCGGCGCTTCGCGTAACAGCTCCGCGCCTGAGCCGCCCGCGGCGGGCGCGGCGTGGGTGACGCCGAACGTGAAGGTCCAGTCGGAGGCGGAGCGGGGCGGGCGCTTGGCCGTCACCACGATCGAGAACGCCGAGTCGATGCCCTCGATCGGCGAGGCCTTGTGCCCGGTGCCGACGTCGGGCGGCGCCGCGGAGGTCGAGGTCGCGATCACGGGCGGCGGTGCGGCGCCGTCTTCGTCCGGGAGCACGAACCTGTACGCGAAGCCGACGGTGACCTCGAGCGGCACGCCGTCTTCCATCGCGGGGGAGAAGCGGAACTGCTTCACGGCGTCGAGCGCGGCGGCGTCGAGCGCGGGGTCGACGCCTTCGACGACCGTCGCCGTGCGCACGGCGCCGACCTCGTCGATCACGAGGTCGAGCTGAACGACACCCTCCACGCCGCGCGCGCGTGCGTCCGTAGGATAGGGGACGGCGGGTTGGTGCAGGAGCGTGGGAGGGACGAGGGCGGGTGCCGTCGTGGCGGTCTCGGTCTGCGCGAACGCGGGCGCCGAGGTCAGGGACACGACGACCATCCAGGCCGTCCAGCGCGCGAGCGTCACTCGTCTACCCCACGGATCCTTCGACCTCTCGCGGGCTCGCCGGGCGCCAGGAAAGCGAAGAGTAGGGCGTCGGGCGCGTCATGCGAGGGCTCGTCGTTCGTACGCCCCCGTGCCCCGAAGAGATCCATCGTCCGGCGGATACCTCCACATTCGTCGCCGTGCGGCAACGCGACACCGCGTCGCGTAGCGCGGCCGCGTGGTATCCATGCCGTGGGGTGCGGAGGCTTCGACGTATGGTCACGGCGCTGATCGCGATCGTCGTCGCGCTCCTCGCGGCCGAGCTCGTCGCGAGCCTCTTCCTCCCCGCGCCCTACGTGGATCGCGCGCCGCTCGTGCGGGTCGCGCCACACCCGGTGTTGGCGTACGCGCTCGTCCCGGAGCAGTCGACCTTCTCGTACCAGGCGCCCGTCCGCACCGACGCCGACGGTTTGCGGGCCCTGCCGAGCGTGACCTCCACCACGTCGACGGTGCTCTTCCTCGGCGGCTCGGAGACGTTCGGCAAGGGCGTGCGCGCCGAGGAGACGTTCGCCGCGCGCGTGCAATTCGCACGGGCGGGGACAAACGCGATCGACGCCGGGGTCCCCGACTGGAACCTCGACCAGAGCGTGCTCTGGCTCGAGCGCTACGGGGCGCGCTTCTCGCCGGACGTCGTCGTGCTCACGTTCTACTGGAACGATCTGTTCGAGGAGGCGGGGCTCGATCGCGACGCAGCGCCGGTCGAGGAGTGGGCGCCGCGGGCGGTGCTGAAGCGTTCGGGGTGGCTCGAGCAAATCGCGCCGCTCTACACCCGGAGCCGCCTCGCGTACGTCGCGCGCAACGCGCTGAAGACGTGGGTCGGGCGGTCGCGCGGCCACCCGGAGTTCGTGTGGAGGGACGCGCTGCTCGCGGGAGAGACGCGCCCCGAGATCGAGCGCGCGTGGTCACGGATCGAGGTCGAGCTCGAGCGCTTTTCCGCGCTCGCCGACGCGCGCGGCTTCCGCGCGATCGTGTTGGTGCTCCCGATCGAACACGCGGTCGCGCGCGGCCGGCCGACGACTTTCGTCCCCCGCGCCGCCGAGCTCGCGCGCGCGCGCGGCCTCGAGGTCGTCGACGCGACGCCGGCGTTGATGACCGCCTCCGATCCGTACATCCCGTGGGACGGCCGCCCTTCGCCGAGTGGGCACGCCGCGATCGCGCGCGCGCTGCTCGATCGGTTGGCGTCAGAGCGGTAGCGGGGTGAGGTCCGCGTAGATGCCGCTCGTGTTGTTGCCGAAGCCGAACAGGATGCGCTCGCGGGCCGGGTCGTAGACGGCGCTGCACGACGACCGCACGCGCTCGTCGCCGATGTCGAGGCCGGTCCAGCGCTCGCGGCCGGGATCGAGATCGAGCACCCACAGCTGGGTCTGCGTGGTGCGCGCGTCCGGGGTGCCGCCCCACACGAAGAAGCGGTGGTGTTCGGGATCGAACGCGGCGCACCCGTTGCGGCGCCCGGGCGCCGACTCCGCCTCGCCGAGCAGCTCGGTCCACACGGGCGGGTCCACCGACAGATCGAGCGCCCACGTGTCGGTCGCCGCGTTCACCGGATTGCCGGCAACCGGGCGCTGCGCGCCGGAGAAGACGATGACGCGGTCGCCTTCGGGATCGAGCGCGAAGAAGAAGCCGTAGCGCGCCGAGGGCGGGTCACCGGCCGTCGTCAGCGGCGCGTACTGGTTCGTGCTCAGGCCGTACGTGAACACGGTATTCGTGAGGTCAGGGTGGAAGCCGCCGAACGACACGAGACGATCGCGCGCCTCGTCGTAGACCACCCCGTGCAGCGACGCGCCCTCGGCGGGGGCGCCGGCGGGCGTCAGCGCGCGCACGGTCGTCGTGGCCGTGCTCGTCGCGAACTCCACCAAAGAGAACGGCTGCTCCTGGTTCGGTCCGACGCCGCCCTCGTACAGCGCGCCGCGCCCCGGGACGAACGCGACGCGACCCGACGCGAGGAGCGGCGCCGCGGGGACGTCGAGCTCGGTCCAGGTCCCGGCGCTCAGGTCGAAGCGCCACAGGTCGTCGACCACCGTGAACTGGCGGGGCACGAACGAGAAGCCGCCGAACAGGTACAGAGCGTCCGGCTCGGCCGGGTCGATCCACATCGCCGGGTGCTCGCGCGCGTCGGGGCCGACCGTCCACTCGATCGGCGCATCGAACGCGAGCGCCTCCACCGTCACGGTGCGGGTCGCGGCGTCGCCGCACGCGGCGCGGACCTCGACGGCGTACGCGCCGGCCTCGTAGGGGGCGCGCACGCGATCGGCGTCGAGCACCACGAACGCGGCGGGCCAGGTGACCTCCACCGCGCTGCCGCCGACCTCGCGCGCGGTGAAGTCGAGGCGCGCGCCGCCGCGGACGGTGAGGTCGTCCGGGACCTCGAGCGCGCAGTGGCCGGCGTCGCGGGTGACGCCGCCGTCGCGTGGGGTGGTCATGGGGTCGCCCGATTCGCCGCACGCGGCGAAGAGGAGGGCGACGCCGATCGAGAGGCGTGCGGTTCCTGACACGTCCCGACGATGAAGCAGGACGCGTACCAGCTCACCGCGCCGCGATGGCGTCGATGTTGTCGATTGCGAAACCGATGCGACCGAGTCCGGCCCGAATCGGGTCACACGTCCCGAACTGCGCGCGCAGGTTCGTCGCGTTCGTGACGGAGCCGGCGAGACGTCGGGCGAAGAGGGGGTCGACGGCGAGGTGTGCCTTGGCGACGCAGAGCCGCTGGACGAGATCGCTCATCGTGTCGCAGAGCGGCGACACCGAGAGGAGCCACGCGCGCGTCTCGGCCGTGAGCGGGCTGCCGGATTCGTACCGCTGTTCGCGTTCGAGGACGCGCGGATCGATAACGCGCACCGGGGCGCGGGCGCCGGCCTCCTCCGCCTTC
The DNA here is from genome assembly GCA_030426505.1 of bacterium. Lineage (GTDB taxonomy): Bacteria > Myxococcota > Kuafuiibacteriia > Kuafuiibacteriales > Kuafuiibacteriaceae > JAUHYN01. The sequence continues at coordinate 6,201 of JAUHYN010000267.1, forward strand.
GCCATCAAGCGATCCTGCGTCGCGCGGTCCGGGATCCCTCGGGCGTTCAGAGCATCGATCACGTCCTCGAGGATCCGCCCGGCGAGCTGCGCGTCGAGCGCGACTTCGACCGGGATGCCCATCCGCGCCGCGAGCATCGAGGTCGCGGCGTCCGTGCGCGCTCCGTGGTTCGGCGCGGCGGCGGGGGCGTGCTCGACTCGCGTGGTGTCCGGCGCGCGAGCGACCGGCGCGGCCGGCGGCTGCGCGTTCATGGTCACCTGCCAGGTGCGGGGCGTGGCGTCGACGCGCGCGGTCTTCATGTCTCGAGTATCGGCGCGGGGCGCGTTTCGGATCCGTGATCGGTGTTTCACGCCGCGCTGACCGACTGTTCAAAACCTGCTATCCACGGCTCGCCGCGGACGCGGCCCGTGATGGCCAAGGCGCTCCCCCAAGTGAAGATCTACACCGACGGCGCCTGCTCCCCGAACCCGGGGCGCGGCGGCTGGGGCGCGGTGCTGCTCTACCCGGCCAAGGACTACCGCAAGGAGATCTCCGGCGGCGAGCTCGACACCACCAACAACCGGATGGAGATGATGGCCGCCATCGAAGCGCTCGCCGCGCTCAAGACGCGCTGCCACGTCGACCTCTACACGGACTCCAAGTACGTGCGGAACGCGTTCGAGAAGAACTGGATCGGGCGCTGGAAGAAGAACGGCTGGCGCACGGCGGACAAGAAGCCCGTGAAGAACGAGGAGCTGTGGCGCCGGTTGATCGATCTCGTCGAAGGTCACGAGGTCGCGTGGCATTGGGTGAAGGGCCACGCGGGCGATCCGGAGAACGAGCGCGCGGATCAGCTGGCGGTCGAAGCGCGGTTGGCGTTGTAGCCCCTACCAGCAGACGCCGCGGTACGTGCCGCGGAGCTTCTCGCGGTTGGGCACATTCACGAGATCGAGTACGAGCTGGTCGTCGCGCAAGTTGGCGTGCAGCGTCTCCATCAGCGGCTTGTCGCGCAGCCCCACCACGACCACGTCGGCCGCTTCGATCACCGCCTTCGCGTCGTTGCGCATGAGTTGGGAGATGTGCGGGATGCTCTCTTCGATGTAGCGCCGGTTCGCGCCCATCAAGCGCGCGACGTTCACCTCCGGATCGAAGATCTCCAGCGCCACGCCCTTGCCGATGAAGCGCTCCGCCATCGTGACGAGTGGGCTCTCGCGGAGGTCGTCCGTGCCGCTCTTGAACGACAGGCCGATCATCCCGACCTTCTTCTTCGAACTGTGCAGCACCCAGTCGATCGCGTGGTCGATGTGGATCTGGTTGCTGGGCATGATGCCCCCGAGCATCGGCACCTCGACGTCGTTCGACTTCGCGACCGACAGCAGCGCCTTCACGTCCTTCGGGAGGCACGACCCGCCGAACGCGAACCCCGGCTTCATGTACGCGGGCGAGATGTTGAGGTGGCGGTCTTCGCAGACCAGGCGCATCACCTCGTGTGAGTCAACGCCGAGCGACTGACTGATGCGCCCGACCTCGTTCGCGAAGGTGATCTTCAACGCGTGGAACGTGTTGCAGCACATCTTCAGCATCTCCGCGCTGGTGATCGTCGTGATGACGAACTCGCAGGGGAGGTGCCCGAAGATGTCGCGCAACATCTCGGCGGGCCGCGGGTCGCTCGCGCCGACCACCGTGTACGGCGGGTTGTCGTAGTCCTTGATCGACGACCCTTCGCGCAGGAACTCCGGCTGGAAGCAGACCCCGAAGTCCGTGCCGGCCTTCTTGCCGGAGTGCTCCTCGAGCAGCGGCTGGACGACGCTCTCGACCGTCCCGGGCAGGACCGTCGAGCGCATCACGAACGCGTGGTAGCCGTCCTTGTCCTTCATCGCGGCGCCGAGCTGTTCACAGAGGCGCTTCACCGCGGTGAGGTCCTGGCCGCCGCTGCGCGTGGACGGCGTGCCGACGCAGATGAGCGAGATGTCGCTGTTCCTCACCGCCTCGGCGGCGTCGTTCGTCACCGAGAGGTGTCCGCCGCTCGCCGCGCCCGCGATGAGCTGCTCCATGCCCTCCTCGATGATCGGCGTCTTGCCGCTCGCGAGGAGGTCGAGCTTCGTCTGGTCGATGTCGCAGCCGATGACGTCGTGGCCGTCGCGCGCGAGGCAGCCGGCCGAAACCGCGCCGACGTAGCCGAGTCCGAAGATGCTGATTCTCATGCCGTCCTCCCGAGCCGCCGGTACCCCTCGACGGTCTCTTCGATGATCTTGTCGAGCCGCTTCATCGACGCGCCCCAGTCGTGATGCGACTTCACGCGCGCGCGACCCGCCTCCGCGAAGCGGCGACGCTCGCCTTCGTCGTTCAGGAGGCGCAGCACCGCCTCCGCGTATTGCTCCGGCCGGTTCGCGGTGAGGATGTGTTCGCCGGCGACGCAGTCCACGCCGCCCGCGGCGAGCGTGCTGCACACCACCGGAACGCCCATCGCGAGCGACTCGAGGATCTTGTTCTGCGTGCCGCGCGCGATGTTGAGCGGCGCGACGGTGAGCGCGGCCTTCGTGACGTACGGCTGCACCTCGGGCACCGAGCCCGTGACGGTCACGCCCGGGAGGTTCCCGAGGTCGCGAATGGCGGGCGACGGATCCGCGCCGACGATCATCAACTTCGTCCCGGGGCGGCGCCGCTGGATCAGCGGCAGCACGTTCGCGGTGAAGTCGAACATGCACTCCTGGTTCGGGTAGTAGTCCATGCGCCCGATGAAGCAGATCGTGTCGCGGTCGTAGGGCGCGTCGCTCGGCGCGAACTTCTTCGCGTTGACGCCGTTCGGGAACCAGCCGGTGCGCACGCCGGTGTTGAAGCCGTCGAGCGTGGCGAGCTCGGCGCGGGTGGTCGCGGTGCAGGTGTCGAACTTCTTCGCGAGCTCGATCTCCGCGAGCTGCATCTTGAGGCCTTCGAGGTAGTAGCCGAG
>JAUHYN010000268.1 GCA_030426505.1 bacterium
CTCGGGTTCAACGACAGCAAGGCGTACCTCGACCGCGTGAAGTCCGCGCGGAAGAGCAGCGGCGAGGCGGAGGCGTTCGTCCTCGCGACCGGTCGCCTGCGCGGGCGCAAGGTCGTGGCCGGCTCCTTCGAGTTCAAGTTCATGGGCGGCTCGATGGGGAGCGTCGTCGGCGAGAAGGTCACGCTCGCGTTCGAGATCGGCCTCCAGGAGCGGTGCCCGGTCATCGTCTTCTCGTCGTCGGGCGGCGCGCGCATGCAGGAGGGCATCCTGTCGCTCATGCAGATGGCGAAGACGTCCGCGGCGATCAATCGCTTCCGCGAGACGAAGATGCCGTACATCAGCGTGCTCACCGACCCGACCACCGGCGGCGTCGCGGCGAGCTTCGCGCTCCTCGGTGACGTCATCGTCGCCGAGCCCAACGCGCTCGTCGGCTTCGCCGGCCCGCGCGTGATCGAGCAGACGATCCGCCAGACCCTCCCGGAGGGCTTCCAGCGCTCCGAGTTCCTCCTCGAGCACGGCGTGATCGACATGATCGTCGGCCGGCGCGAGCTGAGGGAGACGCTCTCGAACGTGATCGAGATGCTCGTGTCATGAACACACCCCGCGTCGTCGACGGACCCGGCGTCGCGCCCCCCACCACCAGCCCGCGCTACCGCGCGATGGTCGAGCGCCTGTTCCACCTGTCTCGCGGCGGCATGAAGCTCGGGCTCGAGCCCGTCGCGCGCGCGCTCGCCGCGCTCGGTCACCCGGAGCGCGCGTACCGTTCGATTCACGTCGCGGGCTCCAACGGCAAGGGATCGACGTGCGCGTTCCTCGCGACGATCCTCGCCGCGAACGGTGACAAGGTCGGTCTGTACACTTCGCCGCACCTCGTCTCGTTCACCGAGCGCGTGCGTGTCCTCGAGGGCGACCTCGACGTCGACATCGATCCCGAGGCGCTCGCGGACGCGGTCGATGTCGTGGAGGCCGCGGTGCCCGACTTCGAGGGGCTGTCGTTCTTCGAGGTGACCACGCTCGCCGCGCTCGTCGCGTTCCGCCGGATGAAGATCGACGTCGCGGTCGTGGAGGCCGGCCTCGGTGCGCGCCTCGACGCGACCCGGCTCGTGCCCGCCGAGATCGCGGTGCTGACCGACCTGTCGCTCGAGCACACGGAGATCCTCGGCGAGACGATCGAGGAGATCGCCCGGGAGGAGGGCGCCGTGATCCGCCCCGACCGCCCGCTCGTCATGGCCGACGGGCCGCCCGCCGCGATGGCCGTTGTGGATCGCATGGCGTCCCGCGCCCGCGCGACCGTGCATCGGATCGGCGAAGACATCGACGTCGTCGAGCAGGACACCGGCTTCGACCTCGACCTCGGTACGCGCCCCCTCGAGGGCGTACAGCTGTCGCTCCCCGGCCCGCACCAGCGCCGCAATGCGCTCCTCGCCGCGAAGGCCGCCACGCTCTTCGACCCGGACATCAGTGACGCCGCGCTCCACGTCGGCCTGCGCACCGCGTACTGGCCCGGCCGGATGCAGTGGGTCGCGCACGACCCGCCGGTGCTCCTCGACGGGGCCCACAACGCGCAGGGGGCCGAGGTCCTGGCGGCCGCGATGGTCGCCGACGAGGACCGGTTCGCGCGGCCGTCCCACTTCGTGTTCGGGGCGTTCGTGGAGAAGGACGTCGCGGCGATGTTCGAGGCGCTCGCGCCGCACGCGGCGTCCATCGTGTTCGTGCGGCCCTCCTCGCCGCGCGCGCGAGATCCGGAGGCGCTCGCGACGACCTGGCCGGGGCCCGCGCCGGCGCACGTGGCGCACCTGGTCGACGCGGGGTTCGAACAGGCCTGCGCGCGCGCGCGCGCCGACGGGGGTCAGGTCGTGGTGTGCGGCTCGCTGTATCTGGTCGGCGACGTGCTGGGACGCCTCAATGTCCCAAACTTGCGGCGTTTTTCGGCGCGGTGATACGCTCGGCCAATGCGCGAGATCTCGAAGTGGTCGGCGTCGTGGGGGGTGATTTGCCTGCTCCTCCCCACGTCGGCGCTGGCCAAGGAGAAGAAGGACGAGCTGTCCGCCTTGAAGTCGATCGCGGTCGACACGCAGTCGGATGACATCGCGGTCGCGATCGACGGATCGAAGGCGCCGGACTTCACGTCGTTCACGATGTCGGATCCGTTCCGCGTGGTCGTCGACTGGGCCGGGAGCCGACTCGACGGCGTGAAGTCGGAGCAGTCGTTCGAGCGCGGCCTCGTGCGCCGCGTGACGACCCAGCAGTTCGACTCCGAGGCCGAGAAGATCAGCCGTGTGGTCATCGAGCTCGCGCAGAAGACCGCCTACCGCGTCGAAGCCGACGGCGTGCGCGTCATCGTCCACTTCGTCCCCGTCGCCACGCCGATCCCGGAGCCGCCGCCCGAGCCAGAGCCGGTCGCCGAGAAGGAGGAGGCGCCCGCGGAGGAGAAGATCGCGAAGTACGTCCCCGAGGGGCCGCTGACCGAGCCGGACATCCCGGTGCCGACCGAGGCGCCGAAGGTGGTCGCGAAGGCCGAGCCGAAGCCGGCGCCCGCGAAGAAGGCGCCCGAGCCGGCGCCCGTCGTCGCGAAGGTGGAGCCGAAGCCGGCGCCCGCGAAGGCCGCCGAGCCGAAGCCGATGGTCGCGAAGGTGGAGCCGAAGCCGGAGCCGACCCCGGCGCCCGCGCCCGCCACGAAGAAGCCCACGCCGTCGGATCCGGTCGCCGCCGTGATCGCGCCCGACGCGCCCGCGATTCCGGAGGACGCGCCGCTCACCGAGCCGGTGATGGACCCCGCGAAGCCGGCGCCCGCCCCGACACCGGAGCCCGTGAAGGAGGAGCCGGTGAAGCTCGCGAAGTTCGTCCCGAGCGAGCCCGCGCCGGTGCCGGAGCCGAAGGTCGAGGCGCCGCAGGCCGCGAAGCCGACGCCGCCCACGCCGCAGCGCACGCAGCAGCTCACCGCGAAGCCGGACCTCGACACGCAGTGGTCGCCGCCCGCGGTGCCGGTGAAGAAGGCGCTGCCGGTCGTGAAGATCGCGCAGGCCGACACGCTCGAGCCCGAGAGCACCACGCCGGCGGATCCGGACGTCCCGGTGATGGAGTCGCGTCCGCCGCCCACGATGTCCGGCTCGTCGTCCGGGGGCGCGGACCCGATGGACTTCGATCCGGGGCCGCGCGTGATGACGTACATCGGCTTCCGCCAGATGGCCGACGTGTCGCGCGTGTTCGTGCGCGTGGACGGCAAGGCGAAGTTCCGCGTGCTGGAAGAGGGGACGCGTTTCTCGGTGGAGCTCGTCGACACGTCGGTGAACGTGAAGAACAACGAGCGCCCGCTGGACACGACCTACTTCAAGATCAAGGCGACCAACACGGGCGGCAGCACCCGCATCGACGTCGAGCTCCGCGAGCTCGTGCCGCACCAGATCAAGCGCATCGGCACGACGCTCGCGATCGACTTCACGCGCCGCTGAACGACTCGCCCTCGCGCAGGCACTTCGCCAGCGCCTGATACACCTCACCGATCGAGCTCTTCTCCACCGCTTCGACGATGCGTCGAGCGAGCGCGCCCTCGCGCGTGATGACCTCGATCGGGCGCGTCATCGTGCCGGTCTTCGTGGCCAGCTCGCGCCACAGCTCCTGCGCGCGGATCGGAGACGAAGTGTCGACGCCGAGCGCCTGGCACAGCTCCACGTCCTCGAGCACCGCTTGGTCGGCGTCTCGGCAGCAGAGGTCGAAGGTCTTCCTCAGCCGGTGCGTGTCGAAGGCGCGCAACTTGTCTTGCTCGCCGGCGACGAGCGCCTTCAGGACGGCGCTCACCAGGCCGACGATCGCGACGTCCGCGGCCGGGTGCTCCTGCACGTCCATCACGCGGATCTCGATCGCGTCGCGGTCGAAGCGGGCGATCGCGCCGCGGGCGTTGAGCCACTCGAACTGCAGGATGCCCTTCGGGTCGTGCGGCGCGATGGCGCGATAGAGCGGCTGGAAGATCTGTGCGTCGTACTCGGCGGCGGTGAAGGCCGGCTCCGGGATGACGTCGCCCGAGACCTCGCGCACGCGCTTCGCGTTGTGCTTGTAGACCTCGAGGCGCGCGTCGAGCGAAGGCTGACGCTCGCCGCCGTAGATCGGCGAGGACGCGCACAGCGCCGGGAGCACGGGGAGGATGGCGCGGATGCCGGCGTGCAGGCGGCCGAACTCGTCGTCGTTCGAGAACGGGAGGTTCAGGTGAACGCTCTGCAGGTTCGACCAGCCGTGTCCGCGACAGTCGAAGATGCGATCGAACGCCGCGTAGATCTCGCTGTTCTCGTGCGGCCACCGCCGGAACTCGGCGTCCGGATCCATGGTCGGGTGCATGCCCGTGCCGAGGAGCGTCGCGCCGAGGGGCTCGAGGCGATCGAGGACGCGCTGCAGGCTCGTCTGGAACTTCGCGCCCCAGCCGTCGAGCGAGGGCGTCGGCTCGTTGCACTTCAGCTCGATGACGTGGAGCGCGAGCTCGTTGGACCAGCCGACGTCGCCGTCCACGATGTCCGACGTGATCTCGCCGTTCTCCACGAGCACCTGGTCCGCGATCGGGACGATCGCGAGGTTCTCGCGATCCACGATCATGTACTCGAGCTCGATTCCGTAGGCTTCGAAGAGCTTGTACGTCATGGCGTCTCCGCGGCCGGACCCTTCTTCTTGGTGATGCGCGCCAAGAAGACATCGACCAGTCGCTCGTAGAGGGCGTCTTCGAGGATCTGGTCCTCGACGCCGGCGTCGAGGTTGGGGTTGTCGTTCACTTCGATCACGTACGGCGTGCCGTCGATCTCCTTCACGTCGACGCCGTACAGGCCGTCGCCGATCAGGCGGGTCGCGGCGACCGCGGCGTGGACCACGGCCGCGGGCGCACGCTCGATCGGTACCGTCTCGTGGTCACCTTCGAATTCACGCCCGGCGGAGTCGCGCTTGATGATCTGCCAGTGATTTTTCGCCATGAAGTATCGGCAGGCGAACAGCGGCTCGTTGTCGAGCACGCCGATGCGCCAGTCGTAGTCCGTGGGGCGGAACGGCTGCGCGATGATCAGCTCCGAGTCCTCGAGGAGCTGTTCCGCCGCGGCGAAGAATTCCTCGCGGTTCTTCACCTTCACGCTGCCCACCGAGAACGAGCCATCCGGCTTCTTCAGCACTTGCGGGAACTCGAGGTCCTGAGAGACGTGGTCCACCTCGTCCTTCGAGATGATCTCGGTCGCGAGGCGCGGCACGTCGTTCTTCTCGAGGAGCTCCGCGAGGTAGATCTTGTTCGAGCAGCGCAGGATCGACTCGGGGTCGTCGATCACGACGAGGCCCTCCGCCTCCGCCTTTCGCGCGAAGCGATAGGTGTGGTGGTTGACCGACGTCGTCTCGCGGATGAACAGCGCGTCGAACTCCGCGATGCGCCCGTAGTCGGCCTTCACGATGCGCTCCGTGTACAGCCCGCGCTTCTCCGCCGCGCGCTCGAAGCGGGTGAGGGCGCGGTCGTTCGACGGCGCGTCGCGCGCGTCCGGGTCGTGGAGGATGGCGAGGTCGTAGCGGTAGGACTTCAGAGCGCGCGCGCGCGAGCGGCGCTCGAAGTGCCGCGCGGCGTACTCGAGGACTTGGGCCTTCTGCTCGTCGGTGAGGTTCTTCGCGCCGAGGATCTCGATGCGACGCAACACCCAGTCGTTCTCCTCCTCGTCTCGCGCGAAGTGCGCGCGGAAGACCGGGAGATCGAGCAGCCGGAAGAGCTTCTTCACGAGGCGCCCGTGCGCCGGGTCCTCGGACTCGCCGAAGAACGCGAGCGCGGTCGCGCGCTCCTCCTTCACTTCGGCGAACGCGCGGCGCTTGAGGGAGCCGAGCTCGTCGTCGACGCTCTCGAGGAAGCCACGGCTCTTGACGTCCTGGGGGGCGCCGACGGGCGGGGTCACGCGGTGACCGCGCGCGTTCGCGAGGAGCGACACGTAGTAGCCGATGCCTTGGTACGTGTGTTTGCCGCAGAGGTTGATGACCTTGAAGTCCTCGTCCGAGTGCGCAAAGCGCGGCTCGCGGAGGTAGCTCCGTGCGGCGACCAACTCCACGCGTTGATTAGGGGGCCAGTCCTTCGGACGATCGACGACGACGATGTTGTACATGGTGGACGGGACTCCTTTAGTCCGCGGGCTCGATGATCACGAGGTTGGCGTCGTAGGTGACGATGCCCAGGCAGATGGCACCGATCAGTCGCTCGACGGAGACGACGTAGTGACGGCCGCCGACGGGGTTGTCGGCGTAGGGATCGACGACTGCGACCTCACCCTTCTCGTCGATGCCGGAGAGCACGACGAAGTGGCCGACCGGGCGACCGCCGATGTCGTCCGGTTTGTCGGTGCGGGGATCTTCACGCGGCGAACGATAGAGGTAGGTCGCGGAGAGCCCGGTGAGGACGGGGACCTCACGCGAGAGGTGGCGCGCGACGACGCGTCCCGAGAGATCCTCGAACTCCACGCGCCCTCCGCGGTCGAGGAAGTCGAGGTACGGCTGCGTCGCGCCGTGCAGCCGGGGGTCTTTCTTGAGTTCGGCCTGCGCGCGGAGCTTCTCGGCGATGTCGTCGTTCTTCGCGAACCAGCTCGGGTCGAAGAGCTGGAGGTTGTACGTCACGATGGTCGCGCGGTACCCGCGCGAGAGCGCGTGCATCGCGAGGTGGACGCCGAGCGTCCCGCCGTCCTCGAGCTGCGGGATCTCGTTCATCAGGACGGGGAGCGCGACCGGGTCGTCCCAGTATTCGTAGATCGCGTGCAGGCAGGTGGCACCGCACGAGCGGTCGTCGGGTTGTGCCGGCATGCGTACCGACAGTGGGCGTTTCGTCATCCTCGGGCTCGGTCATCCTGCCCCCGCGCCATCTCGAAGACGAGGGTCTTTTGCGTGCGTCCGATCGATTCGAGGAGCGCGAGGCGGTCCGGGGCGCGGATCAGCGCGTAGCCGACGTCGGCGCCGACGCCCGCGCGGGGGTCGATCGCGTCCCCGGGGGCCACTTTGAGGCGCAATCGCTTCACGTTCGGGTCGGCGGCGACCTCCGCCTCGCCGTGGATGGCGGTGACCGTCCCCGCGCCCGGGTGGAGGACGACGGCCGCGGCGCGGTACGGCGCCTCGGTCGGAAAGGCGAACTCGAGGTCCAGCTCGACCGAGACGAATGCCATCCACGCGTCGAAGTCGTACGCGAGGCCCATCGCCTCCATGATGTAGCCGCCGGGAGGCCGGAGCGCGACCTCCCCGAAGAGCGGCCCTTCCGAGGTCAGGTACACCTCGAGGTGCGTGATGCCCCACTCGATGCGCAGCGCCGCGATCACGCGCCGCGACAGCTCGAGGCACCGCGTGCGGAGCGGCTCCGGGAGCGCGGCGGGGACCCCGTTGACGTGTTTCTTCTGGAGGTACTCCGTGACGTTCTCGAAGCGCACCTCACCGCGCGCGACGAAGCTCTCGATGCTGACCTCCGGGGCGTCGACGAAGCGCTCCGCGATGCGACGCTTGAGCGGGGAGTGGGCCGCCTCCTCCGAAGTGTGGACGAGCTCCATCCCGCGCCCGCCGCTCGCGGTCCTGTCCTTCACCACCACCGGCGCGCCGAGCACATCGATGACATCGGAGGGGGCGCGGACGGTGTTGCCGTCGACGTACGGGGTCATGGGCACGCCGTGTTTGGTGAGGGCGTCCTTCATGAAGAGCTTGTCGTGGCAGCGTCGGACGGTCGTGTGTTTCGAGCGACGCGCCCCGAGCTCACGGCGGGCGTAGGACGCGGTGACGACGGCGTCCTCCGTGCCCGCGATGACGTGGGTGAACGGGCCGCGTTCCACGAAGGGCTGGGCGTGGTCGCGCACGGTCTTCGAGGTCGAAGGGAACGGCGCGACCTCGATGTGGACGCCCGCCGGCGGGTTCTTCAGTGGGGCGCGGTGCCATATCGCGAACGGGATCCCCAGGCTCTCGAGTGCTCGCCCGATCCCGGCGCGCCACCCGACGACGAGTACGCGTCGTTCGGTCATCGAAGATCATCTTGCGGGGTCGGGCGCCGACAGCCAAGCTCCCGCCCATGGAAGAGCTCGACCTCACCGAGTACGAGACTCGCGTCAAACTCCGAAACGTCACGATGGACGACTTCGACGCGATCGTGGCGATGCAGCTGGCCTGTTTCCCCAACATGCTCCCGTGGTCCCGGGAGCAGTTCAAGAGCCAGCTCGAGATCTTCCCGGAGGGGCAATTCTGCATCGAGCTCGACGGAGAGCTCGCCGCGAGCAGCGCGAGCCTCATCGTCGACGAGGCCGAGTACTCGGCGTGGGACGACTGGAAGTCGATCGCCGACAACGGATCGATCCGGAACCACGACCCCGAGGGCGACACGCTCTACGGGATCGAGATCCAGGTCCACCCGAAGTTTCGCGGCATGAAGCTCGCTCGCCGCCTCTACGACGCCCGCAAGGATCTCTGCGTACAGATGAACCTCGCGCGCATGATCATCGGCGGTCGGATCCCGGGCTACGCGAAGCACAAGGACGAGATCAGCGCCAAGGAGTACGTCGAGCGCGTGATGAGCAAGGCGCTCTACGACCCTGTGCTCACCACGCAGCTCTCGAACGGGTTCGTGCTCGAGCAGCTCGTCCCCGACTACATGCCCAGCGACGAGGACTCCGCCGGGTACGCCACGCAGCTCGTGTGGCCGAACCTCGAGTACCACCCGCCGCAGGCGCGCCGTCGTCGTCGCGCGACCGAGCCCGTGCGCGTGGCCGCCGTGCAATACGAGTTGCGCCCCGTGAAGTCGTTCGAGGAGTTCGAGCGGCAGTGCCGGTTCTTCGTGGACGTCGCCTCGGAGGACAAGTCGGACTTCTTGTTGTTCCCGGAGCTGTTCACGCTGCAGCTGCTGTCGCTGGTCAACGCGCATCGCCCGGGCGAGGCGGCGCGCAAGCTCGCGACGTTCACGCCCCAGTACCTCGAGCTGTTCACGGAGCTCGCGATTCGCCACGACCTCAACATCATCGGCGGCACGCAGTTCACGGTCGAGGACGGCTACCTGTACAACGTCTCGTACCTGTTCCGGCGGGACGGCACGATCGGCAAGCAGTACAAGATCCACATCACGCCGAGCGAGGCGAAGTGGTGGGGCGTGGAGGGCGGGGACGTGATCAACG
>JAUHYN010000269.1 GCA_030426505.1 bacterium
GCGCACCGAGTACCGCGTCGCCGGCGGCTGCAAACAGCGCGGCGCGTGCTGTCACCACATCCTGCTCGAGTGGTCGCCGATGTTGGATCGCTACGGCTTCCTCGGTCGCCTCGTGCTGTGGAAGCTGACGCGCTTCTACAACTTCTACGACAAGGGCTACACGTGGGAGGTGCAAGACGGCTTGCTCGTCCGCGTCCTCGGCTGCCACGACCTCCGCGAAGACGGCCGCTGCGGCACGTACCGGACGCGGCCCTTGTTCTGCCGCACGTACCCGGAGGTCCCGCTGACCGGGAGGCCCGCGGTGCTGCGGGGCTGCGGATACCGGTTCAAGCAGAGGGACGGGACGGAGGAGGAGGGGGAGCTCGTTCAGATCGGGCGGAAGGTCTGACCCAGGCCTCCTACTGCCCGCCCTTCAGGAGATCGAGCAGCGGATCCTTCCCGCCCGCCTTCGGAGGCGGCGCCGCGGGGGGCGGCGGCGGCGCGGCGCGCCCTCCCCCACCACCGCCCGACGGGGTCGGCACCCGGCCCGGCGCGAGTTGGTGGTGGAGCGTGATCGTGTTCTTGGCGCGGTAGGTGTCGTGGAAGCCTTCGCCGTGGAGACCGGCGCGCATGACGGTGACGCGCTGGTTCACTTCGAAGGACATCATCACCTCGCCCTTCAAGAGCGACTCGACGCGGGTCTTCATCGACGCGGGGCGCTCGGCGTCGAACACCGACGTGATGCGAGCGATGGGCGTCGTGAGCGGCGACATGTGGACGCGGCCGCCGCGGATCTCGTAGGCGCCATACAGGATCTGGCCCTCGAGCGGCGCGCAGGTCGTCATGAACCGGAAGCGGCGGTTCGGTGAGAACTCCCAGACCGAGAAGGCGAAGCGGCAAGTCTCGAGCGCGGCGAGCGGCGCGACGGCGTCGCCGGTGTTCTCGGCGATCACCTCCGGGAGGCCCTCGGCCGCGATCGTGAGGCCGTCGGACTGGAGCTGTCGGATCGCGGGGATGTCGACCGCCTCCGTGGGCGCCGTCGTGAACACGCCGGGCGCGCGGCGCGGGGGCGGCTTCACCGGCGGCGGCGGCTCCACCTCCGCGTTCTCGGCGAGCTCGGTGGTGTCGGTCTTCGTCGGCGTGTCGTCGAGCAACACGTTGACCAGCAGGATCGCGGCGCCGCCCAGGCCCACGAACACGCCGACCAACCACTGCATCGCGCGCTTCTCGGCGCGGCGATCGCGCTCGCGGCGTCGCTGCCGACGCGACGGCTCCGCGAGCTCCGTCGACGACGGCGGCGGCTGCGCGTCGACCGTCGTGTCGTGGACCCGGTGCATCGTCTGCGGCTCTTCGCGCGCGCCGTCCGACTGTCGCGCGCGGACGCGCGCCGTGTGCTCGTCGGGGAGCGAGGCCTCGCCGGACACCACGCCGCCCTGCGCGAACGCGGGCGACTGCGGAGTCGTACGATCGTCGTCGGCCATGTCCTGCTGAACCTACTCGGTTTGCTCGACCAAGCGCGAGTCCGGCCGGCCCCTGAGGTGGAAGAACAGCCAGACCCCGATCGCCAGGAGCGGGATCGACAGCAGCTGCGAGGTCGAGACCAGGCCGTACACCCCGCGGTCGGCGTCGCCGCGGAAGAACTCCGTCGTGGCGCGGAGCACCGGGTAGAGGATCAGGAGCAGCGCGATGTTCTCGCCGTCGAACCGGCGGCGGCCGAACCGCCACAGCAACACGAGCCCCAACGTGAGCGCGATGCCGGAGTCGAAGAGCTGCGTCGGGTAGACCGGGCCGGGCAGACGCGGGAACTGAACGCCCAGCGGGCCGTCCGTCGGTTGGCCGTAGCAGCACCCGGCGAGGAAGCAGCCCATCCGGCCCACAGCCGCGCCGAGCATGATCGCGGGCGCGAACGCATCGGCGTACAGCCACGCGTTCAGGTGCGGGCGCTTGCGGAAGTAATACACCGCGACGAGTAGCGCGCCGATCATCCCGCCGTACCAGACGTAGCCGGCCTCGCCGAGGCGCGCCCAGTGGATCGGGTCGTCCTTCAGGAGCTCCCACAGCGAGTTGATCGTCTCGCCGGTCTCCGTCTTGTGGCCGGGCGCCTCGAACAGGACGTGCCCCAGCTTCGATCCGATGATCGAGCTGACCACCATGACGATGAAGAGGTCCCAGACCTGCGGGCGGTCGAGGCCGCCGGTCTTGGGAGCGTCGCCGTCCTTGGGGGTCACGTAGAAGATCGTCGCGAGCGCCGCGACGAACCCGAGGGCCATCAGGGTCGCGTAGCTGTCGATCGGGATGTCGCCGATGTGGAAGAGGACGGGATACACGGCAGGCGCCTCGGAGGATGAAACACGCCGGGGCCGTTTGTCATCCCGACCCGCGCGGACTAATTCACTCGGCCGCCGCCTGCGCGCTCGCGCCGGGGGTCGACGCGACGTAGGGCCGGATGACCGCGAGCTTCCGGTCGATGGCCATCTGCTCGAGGTAGGGGTCGATCACGTTCGACAGGGAGATCCGGCGGATCACCCCGTTGATGGTCGGGACCACCCACAGGCCCCCCAGCGTGGGGATCAGGGCCGGGCGCAGGAAGATCAGCATCGTCCCGAGGAAGAGGTCGCCCGGCGACGCGCTCTCGTAGCTCGCGTGGATCCACAGCCGCTTGAACTCGAACTGCGCGTTCAGGAGGTTGTGCGCGATCCAGACCTTCGCCCCGACCGGCCGCAAGCCCACGGACTCCGAGACGCTGATCGCGAACACCGCCGAGCTCGTGCCGCTCGGATCCAGCGCACCGAACAGCCGCTCGACCAGCGGCCGGCTGATCTTGAAGACGTCCATGTTGCCGTTCACGACCCGGTCGCGCACGCCGAACTCGAGGTCGAACGTCGCCGACGCGCGGTAGCGATCCTTCTCGTCCGGGTCGCGCACCGGATCGATCCCCTTCGCCATCGCGTAGGGCTGATCGAGGTTCAGGTTGGTGACCGTCCCGCGGAGCCGCATCAGGATGTCGAGGTCCGGCGTGAGCTGGAGCGCGAGGTCCGTGCTCACGTCACCCTCCCACAGCCGCGCCTCCAGCCGATCCAGACGGAACAGCCCCTCCCCGTACGACGCCTCCACCAACACGTCCTGGAGCTTCGTATTGCCGGTCTGGATCGACTCGATGCCGACCGACGGCCCCCTCTCCGTCCGGTACGGGCGCAGCGCCTGGTGGTCCGCCGTGCGCGGCGGCGACACGAGGATGTCCTCGGCGTCGAGCGTCATGCGCGCGCGCTCGAAACGGCCCTGGAGCTCCTGCAACCGGACCTCCGCGTCGTCGCCGAGGATCCCGCGCGCCTGCACGTACTGTTCGTTGAGCTTCGGCGGCGGCAACACGATCCGCTGGTGGAACGGCACGCGCCCCGACGCACCGACGATCGCGAGCGTGGGCGTCGCGTAGTCGACGTCCTCCAGCTCCAGCGCGCCGTCGAGATCGATCACGCCGCTCTCGCCCGGCGACACCGAGAAGCGCGCCTTCACGCGGCCATCCGTCCCGTCGAGCGACGGCGAGAACAGTCGCGCGGTCGCGAGGTCCACGTCGGCGACCACGTTCAGGCGCGGCTCGAGTACGCCGTACGTCTCCTTGGTCAGGCGACCCGTCGCGGAGAAGCCGAGGTTGCTCTTCTCGAGCGCGAACGACAGCGCCTCGAGCTCCACGCCTCCATTCAAGGGATGGCGCGCGTTCAACTCGAACTTCGCCCCCCCGAGATCTCCGGTCTGGCTGCGCCCGAGCGAGACCGACGCCGCCGCGCCGTTCGCCTTCGCCGCCCACACCCCGTCGATGAGCCCCGCCGCGCCCTTCAGGACGAGCCGCTCCACGACATCCTTCGCGCCCGCGACTCCGCTCTCCACACGCGCGAGCGACACGTCCATCTCGGTCGTCGCGCGCCCGCGCCCGAGGACGGCGCCGAAGTGACCGTCGAGGCCCTCGAGATCCAACCCGTGGCTCGGGCTCTTCACCGCGACCTGTCCCAGATCGAACGACGCCGTGACGTTCATCGGCGGCCGCGTGAGATCGAGCTTCTCGACCGCGGTCGGCACGCGCCCCGCGACCGCGACGTTCATCGCGACCGTCCCGCGCGCGGCGGGCGGCGGCGTGGACTCCAACACCTTCGGCGGGAGCCGCCCGATCGCCTTCGCGAGATCCACCGGCGGGATCTCGAGCGCGACGTCGACCGTCGGGCGCGGGTCGTAGACGTCCTTCGCCGTGCCGCTCCCGGACATCGCGAGCACGCCCGGCCAGCCCACGACCAGGCGCTCGATCTTCACATCGCCGCGGAGCACATCGACCGCCATCTTCGTGTGGAGCTCGGCCGCCGCCTCGAACGCGCCGACCGAAGGATCCGTCCCGGCCACCCGCGCGATATCCGCGTCGAACGTGTACGCGACCGACGCCGGCAACATCGCAGGCGGCGGCCCGGGGAACTTTTTCGGCCGGTACGATCCGATCCGACGCGCCGTCAGCGAGAGCTTCGCGTCCAGCCCCTCCACCTCCTGCGCCGCCGTCCGCGCCGCGGCGACCGCGAGGTTCGCGCGCGTCGTGACGTCGAACGGGCGGCCGTGCCGCGGATCCTCCGTCGTCCCGGTGAGCCGGAGCCGCGTGCGATCGACCTCGGTCCCGTCCGGCAGCGCCACGCGCCGCACCGTGGTCGTCGCGTCGTAGCGAATGGGTTCGCGCGCCGGCTCGAGCACGCGATCGAGCTCCGCGACCAACTCGAGCGCGGTCCCACTCACGCGCATCGCGCCGCCCGCGCCCGGCACACGCACGTTGCGGGTGTTCGCCGTGAGGCGCACGTCGACCGCGGGCTCCACCGGGCGCGTCGCGA
Organism: bacterium; assembly: GCA_030426505.1. Taxonomy (GTDB): domain Bacteria; phylum Myxococcota; class Kuafuiibacteriia; order Kuafuiibacteriales; family Kuafuiibacteriaceae; genus JAUHYN01. The sequence goes on from JAUHYN010000269.1 coordinate 4,839, forward strand.
GGAAGACGTCGTCACCCGCGATCGCCGCCGACGCCTCCGCGAGATCGATGAACGTCCCGGACGCATCCACGTCGTTCGCGGCGAGCGAGACCGTCGCCGTCATCGCGCCGAGGTCCGGGTACGCGAGGCGATCCATCCGCGCCGCGAGGCGCACCGTCGTCGCTCCGATCCGATTCGCGGCCTGGCGCACCTTCGCGATCTCGATCTCACCGCCCGCGCGGTAGCCGTCCGCTTCGCGCACCAGCTCCACGCTCCCGTTCATCCCGGCCGCCGCAGCTGCGGAGGGCGTGTGCGAGCCGGAGACGTCGTCGAAGTGCATCGTGACGTTCAGCGTCTCGGGCGCACCGGCGACGAACGCGGCCGGCGTACCCGAAGCGAGGACGCCGAGATTCACCGCGCCCTTCGCCGTGACGTCCGGCGCGAACACCGCGACGTACGGCGCGAGCGCCGTGAGCGGGAGGTGGACCCGCTCCACCGTGACGGCCATCTTCGCTTCACCGCCGGCCGGCAACCCGAGCGTCCCGCCCGCGAGCGCGCGGCCCGGGACGGCACCGAGGAGTTGGACGAGCGTTTGCGTGAGCCCCTCGACGCGCGCGTTCGCGTCGAGCAGCGAATGGGTCTCGTACCCGAGCGAGCTCGACACCTTCACTTCGTCTTTCGCGGCGTCGAGGTCGACGAGGATCGCGCCGCGCACGCGCGCCGGCTCGAGGCGGCCCACGTCGCCGAGCGCGACGTCGTTGTGCGTATCGAGTTTGCCGGCGAGCTTCACCACGCGCAGCTCGAGTCCGTCCGTCGCGCCCGCGCGCACCTCGAGGCCGATCTTCGCGTCGAGCTGGGTCGAAGCGTCGACGCTCGGGGGCCCCGGGACCTTCGCGACGACGTTCGGCGCGCCCTCGGAGTCCGTGGTGAGCGCGACGTCGAGGAACAGCTCGTCGGCGATCGACGCGCGCCCGGTGAGCGCGATGCCGTGCGCGCGGACGTTGGGCCCTTCGCCGACCACCTCGACCACGAGTGGTCCGACGTTCAGCTTCTCCACGTCGACGTCGATCGGCGACAGACGCCCGGTGCGCGCCGCGGGTTCGTCTTCACCGGGCGCCTCTTCGGCGGGCGGCGCCGCGCCCTCGGCGAGGTGCGCGAGGATCGCGTCCACGTTGCGGACGCCGTCCTTCGTCTCGAGGACGACGTGGGGATCGTCGACTGCGAGCTCGTCGACGACGATGTGCTTCGACGCGAGCCCCTTCAGGTCGTAGCGCGCTGCGATGCGCTTCGCGCGGAACACGTCGCGCTCGAATCCCGGCGGCGGACCGACCACGACGTCGAAGACCTCGAAGCCCGTCGCGGGATGATAAGTGAGGCGGCCGATCCGCACCGGCACGCCCAACGTGTCGGTGAGGGCGCTCACCACCTCGTCGCGCAAGCGCTCCGGCGACACGATGATCGGGAGCGCGAAGATGAGCGCGATCAGCAGCGCGAGGACGATCCACGGGAGGACCAACGTCCACAGCGCGACGCGCTTCTTCACCGAGCGCTTCTTCTTCGGCTTCTTCGGCGGCGACGGATCGGGGACCGGCGCGATGGCTCCGTCCATCGGCATTCGAGCGCCGAGGAGCGTAGCACTTGCTGCGGCAAAAGCCGCTCCTGGCGCGCATCGGGTCGCGTTGACGGCTCCCCGGACGCATGTGAATGTCGGCCGACTTCGACCGTCCAAGGCCGAGATCAAGCGAGGTACCCCAGATGTCTCTTCGATTCGAACGCCTCCTCGTCACCCTCCCCTTCGCGGCCCTCGTCGCCTGCAACGGCACCGCCCTCGACGACGACGGGACCGACGACTCGGGGAACTGCCCGGCCCAGCTGCCGATCGTCGAGGCGACCTGCACCGACGCGGCCTGCAACGCCACGACCGGGACCAAAGCCGTGGGCATGGTCGAGCTCTCGGCCGACACCGCCTCGGACTGGGTGGTGGTCTCCTGGGTCACGTCGGACCTCTTCGAGAACGACAACCCCAACATCCAGTACACGAAGGGCACCGCCGGCGGCCTGACCGCCGTGAGGCAGCCGACGCTGGACCCGAGCGCCCGACGCGTCGCGGTCGAGCCGGCGCGCCTCAACAAGCTCCACGGCGAGCACGTGATCCGCGCGAACGCGCAGGGTGCCGTCCCGGCGCAGGGTGACTTCGTCACCGGCATCCGCGGCCGCGACATCCTCCCCGAGAACGCCATTCGCCAAGACGGTGAGTGCGCGGCGCAGGCGCCCTACTGCACGGGCGACGCGATCTGCGTGGACGACGGCACCCAGCGGATGTGCCAGAGCATGCTGCAGATCAAGTGGCGCGATCAGAACGCGCCCGCGAACTTCGCGCTGGTCGACGCGACCGTCCGCAAGGTCGGCACCTACGGCGCGATCGTCACCGACGACGCCGTGACCGTGAGCGACAGCGACATCGAAGAGCTGTCGAAGCGCTTCGAGGAGCGCATCGCGCCGGTCGACCACATGTTCTTCGGCGAGCCGCGCGACGCGAACGGCAAGGACTTCGACGAAAACGGCGTGGTCATTCTGTTCATCACGTCGCGCATCGCGGACTTCAACGCAGACGTGGTCGGCTTCTTCCAGGCCACCGACCTCGAGGACCCGGCCGCGAACGACGCGAGCAATGGCGCAGACATCCTCTACCTGCAGCCGCCCGGCGGGAACATCAACCTCGAGGGCCTCAGCGGGACGATCGCCCACGAGTACGAACACCTGATCAACTACTACGCGAAGGTCGTGAACCGGCAGTCCTCGGCCGAGGCCGCGTGGCTCGACGAGGGCCTCGCGTCGTTCGCGGAGGACGTCACGGGCTACGGCGCGGACTCGTTCCGCAACGTCTCCACGTACATGAACGAGATCGGCACGACCTCGCTGACCGGGTTCGGGCTGGTCTACACGTCGGAGTTCGAAGCGGACTCGATCGAGCGCCGCGGCATGGCGCACCTCTTCCTCCGCTATATCTACGAGCAGCGCGGCGGGGCGACCTTCGGCAGCGGCGGCGCGGACGTCACGGACGGCGGCGGCATCGCGACCATCAAGGGGATCGTGCAAGCGCCGGACACGAGCGTCGAGACGATCACGATGGCGAAGACGGGGCGCACGCTCGAGCGCTGGCTGCGCGACTTCTACGTCGCGGTCGCGATCGACGGCGCCGGCTACAAGGACGTCAGCTGCAACGCGAGCGCTTCGTTCGCCGCGCCGGAGACCGACGCGTACACGAACTTCCAGCGCGGCTTGGATCTGCGGACCTCGGTCCCGGCGCCCGACGGGTCGACGATCCCGTTCAACGGCCCGACCACCTCGACCTTCGAGACGGAGGAGACGCCGATTCCTTCGAATGGCGGAGAGATCCGAACCGTCAACGTAGCGTCCGGCGCGGTGACGGCGGCGATGGCGGGCCCGGCGGAGGACTACCGCATGGGCATCGTCGCGATCCCGGCCACGCGCTGATCGGAAGGAAACCAACATGGCGCTCAGCAGTCTGATCCTCCTCACCGCGCTCAGCGGTCACCCCGCCTCGGCGGTGCCTCGCCCGAAGACGGTCGAGCTCCGCGGCGAGGTCCGCGAAGTGAGCGGCGGCAAGCTCGGCAAGTCGCGCGCGGTCCTCGTCGTGGAAGACGGCGAGGAGTACACGATGCACGGCATGGACTCGGCGACGGGTGAAGAGCTCACGCGCCTCGCGGGGACCAAGATCGAGGCGTTCGGGCTGATGAACGACCCGCGGCTCCCGCGCGGAAATCACGTGCTGGTGCAGCGCTACGCGATCGTGGACGTCGGCAAGGGCGTGGTCCCGCGGACCGGCGTGATCGCGCAGATGGAGATCGGCGGCGCGATGCGGCTGTTGTTCGTGGACGACGACGGCCGCGCGGACCTGCTCCCCGAAGGATGGGGCAAGAAGATGAGTCGACACGTCGGGGCGCGCATCTGGATGGTGGGCTCCGGCGAAGGGGCTTCGTTCAAACCACTGCGCTTCTCGATCTTGCGCGGTGCCAGGAAATAGGAAACGGAACAGACGATGAACAAGGCGACACTCGCTCTGACGATGGTGCTCACGCTGGCGGCCGGGACGGCGCTGGCCGAACCGCTCATCACGATGTCCGGCGGCAAGGCGAGCCCGGGCGTGGTGACCGCGTGGAGCGGCTCCGGGAAGAAGATCACCCTCACCGTGAAGTCCGGCACGGACGCGGGCGAGGTGGCGGCTTCCATTCAATCGAACGTCGACAAGGTCAAGGCGAAGGTCTCCGGCGGCAAGGTGC
>JAUHYN010000270.1 GCA_030426505.1 bacterium
CCAGGGCGGCTCCGCGTACGGGCCTACGGTGTGGACGCACTACACGCCGCTGCTCGGGGATCCGAAGGCCGAGCGCGAGTCGCTGTTGTCCGCGTCCTGGTCCGACGCCACCGACGCGATCGTACGAGAGCTCGCGCGCGCGCACGACGACTTCGAGAAGCACGTCCGTCGCATCGATCTCCGCCGGTGGGGCCACGCGATGGTCCGCCCGGTGCCGGGGACGCGCACCGACTCCGCGCGCCGCGCTGCCGCGCGGGCGGTGGGGCCGCTGCACTTCGCGCACACGGATCTGTCCGGCGTGGCGCTGTTCGAGGAGGCGTTCGCGCACGGCGATCGCGCGGCGCGGGAGGTCCTCGCGGCGCGGAGGACGACGTGAGTCCGTGGTTGGTCTCGAGGCGCTTCGACCTCGCGATGTTCCTCGCGCCGGCGGTCGTGGCGCTCGCGCTCGTCCCGCTGGGGCCGTTCGTCGCGCCGGACGGAGAGACGCCGTTCCCGATGTGGATCGTGTGTGTGTTGCTCGTGGACGTCGCGCACGTCTGGGCGACGCTGTACCGCACGTACCTGGACGGCGCAGAGTTGCGGCGGCGCCCGGTGTTGTACGCGGGCGCGCCGATCGTCGCCTACCTCTTCGGGCTGGCGCTCGCTTCGATCTCCGTCGCGATGTTCTGGACGGGGCTCGCGTACCTCGCGGTGTTCCACTTCGTGCGTCAGCAGTACGGGTGGGTCGCGCTCTACAACCGCAAGGACGATCGGCTCGCGCCGGTGGATCGCTGGATCGACGGTGCGGCGATCTACGCGGCGACGATCTTCCCGATCGTGTGGTGGCACGCGCACCTCGACCGGAACTTCCACTGGTTCGTCTCGGGGGACTTCGTAGGGGCGTTCGCGTCCGAGAAGTTGGTGCGGGTGTTGTGGCCGATCTACGTCGGCCTCCTCCTGCTGTTCGTGGTGCGGCAGGTGGTGCGGTGGCGTCGCGGGATCCCGCTCCGGATCGGCAAGGCGATCGTGGTCGCGACGACCGCGGCGTGTTGGGGCGTAGGGATCATCGCGACGAACTCCGACTGGGCGTTCACGGTGACGAACGTGTTGATTCACGGGGTGCCGTACTTCGGGATCGTCTGGGTCTACGGGCGGCAGGGCGAGTCGAACGGATCGCTCGCGGCTCGGGTCCTACGGGCGGGGGTGATTCCGTTCTACGTCCTGCTCGCCGGATTGGCGTTCGTGGAGGAGCTGACCTGGGATCGCCTGTTCTGGCACACCGAGCAGCCGATCTTCTTCGGCCCGGCGGTGGAGCTGTCGCCGCGCGTCGCGATGCTCCTGATGCCGCTCCTCGCCCTCCCGCAGGTCACGCACTACATCTTGGACGGGTTCATCTGGCGGCGGCGCGAGGCGCGCGCGGCGACCGAGGTGTACGCGGGGGTTGACGCCGATCCCGTCGGAGTCGACGGTTGAGCCGTGCGTATCGCCGACATGCTCCAAGCCGGCCACCCGATCTTCTCGTTCGAGTTCTTTCCACCGAAGACCGAGAAGGGTGAGCAGAATCTGTGGGAGGCCCTGCAGGACCTCCGAGACCTCAAGCCCTCGTACGTCTCCGTGACGTACGGCGCGGGTGGCAGCACGCGCGCCAAGACCGTCGAGCTCACGAGCCGCATCAAGCGCGAGTTGGGGATCGAAGCGATGGCGCACCTGACGTGCGTCGGCGCGAACCAGGACGAAATCGGTAGCGTCCTCACCGAGCTCCGCGAGGGTGGCATCGAGAACGTCATCGCGCTCCGCGGCGACCCGCCGAAGGGCATGGACAAGTTCGAGGTCACGAAGGGCGGCTTCGCGTACGCGAACGAGCTCGCGCAGTACATCAAGTCCGAGCACGACTTCTGCGTCGCGGGCGCGTGCTACCCGGAGGCGCACCCCGAGGCGGGTTCGCCGTACCAGGACCTCCACAACCTGAAGCTGAAGGTCGACGCGGGCGCGGAGTTCCTCATCACGCAGCTCTTCTTCGACAACCGGATGTACTTCGACTTCGTGGACCGCGCGCGGGCGAAGGGCATCACGGTCCCGATCATCCCGGGCATCATGCCGATCCAGAACGTGGACCAGATCAAGCGGTTCACGAAGATGTGCGGGGCGTCGATCCCGCCGGACCTGTTGGCGGCGCTCGAGAAGCGCAAGGACCAGCCGCAGCGCGTCCACGAGCTGGGGGTCGCGCACGCGACGATCCAGTGCCTCGGGCTGCTGCAGGGTGGCGCGCCGGGCGTCCACTTCTATACGCTCAACAAGTCCACGGCCACGCGGGACATCCTCACGGCCATTCGAATGAGCGCCCGAATCTGAAGCGATGCTCTCCGTCCTCGTCCCCGTGCTGCTCGCGACCGCGGGCGCTCCGCCGAAGGTGAGGTTCTCGCCGGCGGAGCCGCGCATCGGGGATCTCGTGATCGTCTACGTGGAGACGACGGACCGCGCGCTGCAGTCGGGATCGATGGAGGCGTTCGGGTGCATCACGCCGCTCGATCGCGTGAGCAAGAATCTACTGAGAGGATTCGTCGGCATCCCCACGCACGTGAAGGCCGGCGCGTACCCGCTCGAGCTGCTCGTCGAGGACCAGCCGATCTCGGTGCGGCTCCCGGTCGATCACCGCATCTTCGAGACGAGCCAGCTGAAGGTCAGCAAGCGCTTCACGAACCGGCAGTCCTCGAAGCTGAAGTCGCGGCTGCGTCGCGAGGCCGAGGAGATGGACAACGTCTGGAAGCGCGACCCGAGCATCCCCAAGGCGATCGGTGGCGTGTTCAGACCGGTGACCGGCGCGACGACGAGCCCCTTCGGGGTGCGGCGTCTATTCAATGGAAAGCGCAAGAGCGTCCACTACGGCCTCGATCTCGAGGGCCGCACCGGAGACCCGATCCACGCCGCGCTCGCGGGGCGCGTCGTCATGTCCTCGATGCGCTGGAAGAGCGGCGGCACCACGATCCTCGACCACGGCGGCGGCCTCTTCACCGCGTACTTCCACATGTCGCGGCGGGATCGGAAGGTCGGCGACTTCGTCGACAAGGGCGATCTGCTCGGCGCGGTCGGTCGCACCGGGCGGGTCACCGGCCCGCACCTGCACCTGTCGGTGATGACACGCTGCTTGATCACGAAGGGGGAGGGCGCCGGCACGACACGCTCCTTCTTCGTAGATCCCGAACGATTCCTAGAGCTTGGCTTCGATGGCGACCCGGCCTACATGGAGGTCGGCCCCGCCGCCGATCTGGGCCGAGTCGCGAAGGAACCCTGATCCGCGCTCTTTCGTTTGCGCGCGGAGTCGCTTCGGTTAGCTTCCGGCTGCCGATGGAAGACATCCAACAGGCCATGGACGAGCTCCTCGCCGACAACCCGGAGTTCACGTTCTTCGAGACGTGCGCCGAGATGGTGAAGAAGGGCGAGCTCAACTACGACGCGCTCGAAGACCCGGGCGTCCACACCTTCCTGTATCAGCTGTTCTCCCGCGCCAAGGTGCGCGGTCAGTTGGGTCGCCTCAACCAGGACATCTGACGATGGCGGTCGATCGCGCCCAGAAGCTGTCCGAGCACTACGCGCTCGGCGACTTCCTCGTCGATGTGACGTTCCCCGCGCTCGCGAAGGAACTGGCCCCCGACGAAGCCACGATCAAGAACCTCGGTCGCCTCGCGGACACCATCGAGCGCCTCGTCGCCGAGTTCCCGGGCGAGTGGAAGGTCCTCTCCGGCTACCGCGACGTGAAGCTCAACGAGGCGTGCCGCAACGCCGGGCTCCCCGCGTCGGTCGACTCCCTTCACCTCACCGGCTGCGCCGCCGACATCGAACCGCAGGGCGACGTCGACCTCGAGGCCGTCTTCGAGTGGGTCACCGAGCAGGCCAAGACCGACCTCGCCGTGCATGAAGCCGTCTTCTATCCGCTCAAGGGCTTCATCCACATCGGCGTCGAAGACGAGCGCCGCCCGACCGCGAAGCGCTTCTTGATGCGGACCTGATGCCCTTCTGGCGTCGCCGCACGAACCCCGCCACCTCCCTCGACGAGTTCGTCGGCCGCGGCGCCGACCGCGCCGCCGATCCGATCGACCTCGCGGTCGCCGCCAAGCAGTGGGAGGCGAAGATCGGCGCCAGGAAGCGAGGTCCGTCCCCGCTCGCGATCTCCGCCTTCTCGTTGATTCGCGGCGGTGATCTCTTCGAGCGCAAAGGCAAGCCGGCGCGCTCCGACCCCGCGCTGATCGACCGCTACGCGAAGGAGCAGCTCGTGGTCCACGCGAATCGCGTGAAGGCGTCGACCGTCGACGACGCGGTGCAAGGTGTCTTGCAAGTCCTCGCCGGGCACCCCGCGGTCCTCGCGCGCATGCTGCTCGCCAAACCGATCCACCTCGAGCTGATCCCCGACGGCGACGACTTCCGCCGCTTCGGTTTCCCGCGCCACACCAACCCGAACGCCGCGGGGATCTTCTGGAACGATCCGAAGGACGACTTCGCGATGATCGGGCTGCGCGAGGAACACGTCCTCCGCCGCCCGCACCTCATGGTCCACGAGATGACCCACACCGTTCACCTCATGGGCCTCACCGAGAAGGAGCGCGACGACATCGACCAGATGCTGATGCCGGTCTACCGGAGCAAGCGCTGGGTCGAGGAGGCCGTCGCGATCTACGCGGAGCGCGCGTTCGGCGCGAAGTACACCGACGAAGATCTCCAAGCGCCCGGCCTCTACGGCAAGACGCGCCGCGACTGGAACCCGAAGCACGTCTTCTCGCTGTTCATCGCGGAGTGGCTGCGCCCCGCGTCCTGACCTCCGCCGGGCCTCGGTCGACAGCCCCCTGCGCTCGTCTGTTATCACCGAGGTGTGCCGAGTCGACGCCGCTTCCTCTCCCAGCTCGCCCTCACCACCGCCGGCGCGGCGCTCGGCGCCGACGCGTTCGCCGCGCGTCCGCGCGTGCGCCTGATCCTCCTCGGCACCAAGGGCGGCCCGCGCCCCGGGCCCACGCGCCACGGCCCGAGTCAGGCGCTCGTCGTCGGCCGCGACATCTTCGTGATCGACTGCGGCGACGGCGTCGCGTCGCAGCTGCGCCGCGCCAACCTCCAGCTCCGCGACGTGCGCCACGTCTTCCTGACGCACATGCACTCCGACCACACCGCCGACTACGGCAACCTCCTGTACTTCGCGTGGTACTCGGGCCTGAAGAAGAAGGTCCACACGTGGGGCCCGCCCGCGATCGAAGCGCTCACCGATGCCGCGCTCGAGTACCACCGCCCCGAGATCGCGGTCCGCGTCGAAGACGAGGGGCGCCGCCCGCTCGCGCCGCTCGTCGAGGCCCACCCGCTGTCGAAGGGCGGCGACGTCGTCCGCCACGCGGGCGTCCGCGTGCGCGCCGCGCTGGTCGAACACCCGCCGCTCGTCCCGAGCTTCGCCTACCGCTTCGACACCCCGGCCGGCTCCGTCGTCAGCTCGGGGGACACCGCGCCGTCGGAGGGCCTCGTCGCACTCGCGAAGGGCGCCGACGTCCTCGTCCATGAGGTGCTCTACAAGCCGCGCATCGACGAGCTGATGGATCGACTCCCCTCCGCGAACACGCGCTTCAGGAACCACCTGATCCGAAGCCACACCATGACCACGCAGGTCGGGAAGATCGCCGCGAAGGCCGGCGTGAAGAAGCTCGTCCTCTCGCACCTCGTCCCGGGCGGCGACGCCTTCGTCACCGACGCGATCTGGAAGCGCGACGTGGTGAAGGACTTCGACGGCGAGGTCGTCGTCGGCCACGACCTGATGGAGATCGAGCTCTAGGAGTCCGCAGCAAATAGCTTCCAGTCCGCAGCAAGATCTCCCGAGCGAATCAGGCGCTGACGCGTCGCACCGAGGAACTGCCGGCTGCCCGCTGGTCGCTGAGAGCTAGAGGCGTGACCAGAAACCCCCGTGAGGCGCTCGCGAGTCGAGTCTCGCGCCTGGTCGTGCGGCGCCGAGGGCGCATGGCGGGCCCCTGTAACCGAGGCGAGGCCGAAGGCCGGCTGTGCGAGCAGGCGTGAGAGGCGGCCGCGAGAGCCCGCGGGGGTTTCTGGTCACGTCTCTTAGTCGTCCGGCATCGGCGGCCGCGGTGTGTCCGCGTGGATGCCGACCCACTCGCGCGACCAATCCGCGCGGTGGAACTGGATCCACGAGCGGTTCGGGACGCCGGCCTCGCGGAGCGTCTTCACGATCATGTCGACCGCGGTGTCCACGTCGGTGAGCGCGAGCTCGACGTACGAGTGGACCGTCCCGGTGCCGCCGCCGACGGTGGTGCCGAGGTCGTGCCGCTCGAGGATCTCCGTGAGCTCGTCTTCGATCTCGCCGCGGTCGGCGTAGCGCGAGGCCTCCAACCCACCCTCGATCTTCACGTAGCCGAAGGTCTCGCCGTGGCGGGAGAAGCGCTCGTCGTAGAAGCGGTCGCCGGAGTGGGTCGCGCGGAACAGCGCGACGTTCGGCGTGATGGCCGCGATCTGATCGAACTGTCCGAACATCGCGTCCTGCGGTTCGAGCTCGAGCGCGGACCACTCCGTCTGCTTCACGAACGACGCGCAGGTCGTGTCGGGGAGCTGCGCGCGGAGGACGTCGATCCGCGCCGTAACCGCCGCCGCCAACTCACCCACGATCACCGAACCGATCGGCGCCGCGGGCTGTGACAACATCTTGAGGCGACCGCCGCCCTTCGCCGAGATCTCGCCGATCCACCGCTCCATCACCGCCTCGCCGAGCAACCGCGTCGTCGCGATGAAGGCCGCGATCTCGAGGTCCTCGCGCGAGCCGCCGCCCGGGAAGAAGTACTCGAGGTCGAGCCGGTGGTTCGCGCCGTCCTTGATCAGCACCGCCGCCGCGCGCAGGTCGACGCCGGCTTGCTGGTCCACGAACAGCGTCGCGACGTCGACCGACTCCGCCGGACGGTCCGCGGCGAGCTCGAGCCCGATGTCGTCGGGCGCGCGCTCGAGGATGGTCTCGATCAGCGGGCGCAGGAAGACATCGTCCTCGCCGGTGAGCACGAGCTGGTGATCCCCGCCGGTGTGCGACGGCCCGAACTCCCACATGATGCGGTGGTCGATCGCGCCGAGGTGTTCGGCCATGAACGCCGCGAGGTCCCACTCGGACTCGCGCGCGAAGAGGCGATCGAGATCCGGCCGCTTGGCCGACAACGCGGCCCACCACGCGTCGATGCGTGCGTGGAGTTCGGATTGTCGCAGGCGTTCTTCGGGGCGGCTCGGATCGAGGAAACGCCAGCGCCCGACGCGGTGAAGAAGCAAACTCAGGCGCCGTCGGCTTTGGCCCAGGAGTCGACCGTACCGTCGTGGTCGCGGTCGACACCGACGCGGTCGAGAATGCGGCCCTGGAAGTACTCCCAGCGATCGACCTGACCGTCACCGTTGGTGTCGGTCTCCTTCCGCTCGAGCTTGCCTTCCTTGTAGTAGCGCATCACGTCCGGGCGCCCGTCGTTGTTGCGGTCGCGCTCGGAGCGGACGATGACGCCGCCCTCGAAGTAGCGGGTCTCGTCGATGTTGCCGTCGTAGTCGGTGTCCCACTCTTCCTTTTCGGCCATGCCGCTCTCGTCGAAGTAGCGCCAGATGTCGACCTTGCCGTCCCACGTGATGTCGATGTCCTGGCGGACGAGGATCGTCTTCTTCTGGCCGGGGCGCTCCGGGTCGTCGACCGTCTTGTAGTACTTCGTGACTTCGGGGCGGCCGTCGTTGTCGAGGTCCGACGTGCGCACGTCGTCCGTGGCCCCCCCGACGCCGCCCTTCTGGGCGACCTTGGGCGCGTTCGCGGCGTTGGCCGGCGCGGCCGTCGTGGGTTGCTTCACGGAGCCGCTCTCCTTCTTGCCGCCGCAGGCGACGAGGGCGAGGGAGAGGGTCGAGAGGAGAAAGATTCGCGTATCCATGAGGACGTTCGGAGCATCCCCCTGGCGCCCACAGGCGTCAAGACGAGCCCCAGCCAAGTGAATCGGCCGTCTTTTCGCAAAGTCGAGCGGCGATCGGTAGATTGGCCAGCGTGGGCCGACGCAAGGTCACCACGACGGTCTACCTCGAGGCCGAGCAGGACCGCCTGTTGAAGGCGCTCTCCGCGCGCACCGGCGTCCCGGTCGCCGTCTACATCCGCGACGGCGTCGACGCGGTCCTCACCGAGAACGCCGCGCTCCTCCCCGGGCAGCTGCCGCTGTTCGAGAGCAAGCAGCTTCAGCTGTTCGACGACGTCGACGAACCCTGAGGCTTGGGACGCACGGCGCGCCGCGGGGCCTCGATCGCGGGCCGCTCCACCTCGTCGAGGTGATACATAGCACGTCGCTTCCCGAAGAGCATGAAACACACGCGGCCGGCGCGGGTCGCGCGCTTGAGCATCAGGTACACCTGCGCCTTGCGGACGTAGAAGCGGCGCACCATCACGGAGAGGTCCGCGCCGTCCACGTCCTTCTTGCCGAGCGCGGTGTCGAGCTGCGCGACGAGCTTCCGCCCGCGCCCGAGGAAGTGCTGGTCGAGCCCGACCTCTTCGAGGCGCGGCTTCATCTCCGTCGCCGCCTTCACGATCCGTCGCAGCTCTTCGAGGACGTCGCGCGGGTACACCTCGGCCAGCTCCGGCTCCGCGCTGGAGATCCGGTAGAGCGAGGGCGTGTCCGCGCAGAGGTTGATCGACGCGATCTCCCGGAGCGTCTGCATCCACGCGCGCGCGCTCGACATCGCCGCCATCACGCCGTCCATCTGCAGCGGCGTGTCGCTCTTCGCGATGCGCTTGTCCTTGAGCATGCTCTTCAGCTCGCGGAGGCGCTGCTCGAGGTTCTCGACCTCCTCCTCGTTCAACCCGAAGTGTTCGAGGCGAGCGAGGTCCTTGCGGACCATCGGCACCACGCGATCGGCGGCGGCGATCAGCGGCTCGGCGTGCAGCACCGCGCCGATGGCCACGAGCGCGGGATCCGGCGGCGTGTAGGCGACCACCGGGCCGTCCTAACACAAAAGCGGGCGGGTCAGTCGCCGGCCAGCGCGGCGCGCGCGTCGGCTTCGGACATCTTGCCGGACTGCGTGGCGACGATGACGCCGTCCTCGAGGACGAGCGCGAACGGGAGGCCGGCTTCGAGGAGGAGGCCGGCGCGCTTCACGGCGTCGGG
>JAUHYN010001409.1 GCA_030426505.1 bacterium
GGACGGATCGATCAGCCGGCGCGCCGGGAGGAACAGGGCGACGAAGCCACACATGGGAGGCGACGGGCTTTTAGGCGGTTTCGAGGGGAAGAGGGAATGAAAAGGCCCCGTAAAGAGTCATCACAAGCGCAAGAGAGAGCAGAGAGAGAGCGCGAACAAGAGCTGGAGTCAGAGACGCCGGGGCCGGTCCAACGTAAGAGCAAGCGTTGGACCGCCCCGGTGTTTCGCTTGGTGGACCTGATTCCAGTAGGTTACAACACAACGCCCGGAACCCGGGTCGCTCGACCGGGACATCGCTGTCCGAGTGTTGCAAAACGACAACAGTTATTCGAGACCCAGGGGCGTGAACCGTCCGGTGGCCTGGGGGGTCTTCGCCGCGCTCGCCGTGGCCGCGCTGGTCGCCCTCGGGGTCTGGCTCGCGCGCCCGCCGGTCCCGGCCGCGACCGGTGACATCGGCACCGTGGAGGTGTTCGGCCAGACGCCGGACGGCCCCAAGAAGCTCCCGGAGGACCGCCGGGTCTCGCTGCCGCGCCCTCAGGACATCGCCTTTCAGTTCACGGCCGAGGGCACGGGCCCGCGCTGGCTCCGGATCGAGATCGACACCGGTGGCGACGTCCAGGTGCTTTGGGAAGAGCTCGTCACGGCGCCCGCCTACAAGGACGCGCTCGGCTACACGTTCCGCATGGGCGAGGAGGCGCCGGACGAAGTCACGATGATCGTGACGCTCGAAGCGCCCCACGCGATGAGTCGCGTCGCCCGCTACCCGCTGAGGCTGATCGGCGCCGACTCCCCGTTCTGGGAGTGATCGCTCGGCGCGACCCACTGCACGATCTTCTGTTCGAGCATCGGGCGCGACAGCGGCTTGGTCAGCACGTCGTTCATGCCCGACTCGAGGCACCGCTCGTGGAACTCGCTGAGCGCGTGCGCGGTGAGGGCGACGATCGGGATGTCCGCGAGCCCGTCTTGCTGCCGGATGCAGCGCGTCGCCTCGTAGCCGTCCATCTCCGGCATCTCGCAGTCCATGAAGACGAGGTCGTACGGGAAGCGCGTCGACATCTCGAGCGCTTCGCGACCGTTCGCCGCGACGTCGACGCGCAGGCCCATCCGCTCGAGCATCGCGACGGCGACCTTCTGGTTCACCGCGTTGTCCTCCGCGAGGAGGATGCGCGCGCTGGTCGGGAACACGAGCGACGGTGAGCGGTCGTCCTTCGGGAGCTCCTCGGCGGCGTGGTCGAGCCAGACGCGGAACGAGAAGCTCGAGCCCTCGCCGAGCCTCGACGTCACGGTGAGATCGCCGCCCATCAACTCGACGAGGCGACGGCTGATGGAGAGGCCGAGCCCCGTGCCGCCGAAGCGGCGCGTCGTGGAGGAGTCCGCCTGCGAGAAGCGCTCGAAGATCCGCGAGAGGGCCTCCTCGGCGATGCCGATGCCGGTGTCGCGGATCTCGATCTCGACCAGGGTGCGGGCGTCGTCGCCTTCGAGCTTGCGCGCGAACGCGGTGACGGCGCCGCGCTCGGTGAACTTGATCGCGTTGCCGACGAGGTTGAGGAGCACCTGTCGCAGGCGGCCGTCGTCACCGACGACGCTGCGCGGGACGTCTTCGTCGATAGAGCACGCGAGCGCGACGTCCTTCTCGCGCGCCTTTGCGGCGAGGAGATCCGCGATCTGGTGCATCGACGCGTGGAGGTCGAAGGGCGCCTGTTCGATCTCCATCCGGCCGGCGTCGATCTTCGAGAAGTCGAGGATGTCGTTGACGAGCGTGAGGAGGTGGTTGGCGGAGCCGCGCAGGGTCTCGGTGAAGTCGCGTTGTTCGGCGTCGAGCTCGGTGTCGAGGAGCAGCCCGGCCATTCCGATCACGCCGTTCATGGGTGTGCGGATCTCG
>JAUHYN010000271.1 GCA_030426505.1 bacterium
GGCGTGAGCTACTTCTTGCCCCGCGCGATCTTCCGCTCCAACCGCTCGATCGCCTCCGCGACCTCCCGGTAAGGATCCCCGCGCGACGGCTGCGCGAACCACTTCGCCTTCTTCTCGAGTTGCTTCAGCCCTCCGAGCGTCATCTCGAGCAGCGAAGGCTCGCGATCGGCGACCTCCACCGCGGCCTGGATCGCGGTGCGCGTGTGCTTCTGGTCGTGCGCGATCTTCAGGAGCCGCTCGACCGACGCGGGCGTCGCGGGCGCGCGATCTCCGGCGCGGTGGATCAGCGCGAAGCGAATGTGCCCCGTGGACGGGCGCTCCGCGAGATCGAGCAGCATCGCCGGGACGCGCTCGTCCACGGGCTCGCGCGTCGCGCGCGGGACGATCGCGTCGAGCACCGCCTCGTACGCCAAGCGCTCCCCCGTCCCGTACACGCTCGCCTCGTGCAGGTACTCCCACGCCGCCGCGAGCCGACGCGCGGGTGGCAATCGCTTCAGTAGATAGCGCGCGCAGTCGTAGCGCTTCGAGGTCTCGACGATGTCCTGCTGCAGGCAGGCCGCCACCGCGAAGTCGAGGTTCGCGACCTCCTCCTCCTTCGCGACGAGCTGGGCGATCGCGCCCGCCGCGCGCTCGGGGGTGCCGGGCCGGGCGAGCAGGTGTAGCCACGTGGAGAGCGTCTCCAGACGCGAGAGCCCCACGAAGCCCTTCGAGATCTCCGTCAGCGCGGCGAGGACGTTGTCGTCGACGTCGGTGCGCATCGCGTGGAGCAACACGCGCTGCGTCGGGACGTGCGCGCGGGCGACGGGCACCAATGCATTCACGCACCGTACGCGGATGTCCTTCGACGGGTCGAACAGCACGCACCGCTCGATCGCGTTGCGCGCGACCTGCTGATCGAACGCGAAGCCCTGAATCTTCGTGAGCGCCTTGTGGCGGACGTGGTCGGGGTTCCGGACGTCGAGCAGCTCGCGGATCGCCTTGTCCTTGCTCTTCACCTCGGGGACCTCGACGTCGCCCCACCGCACCGGCAAATCCGGATCCTCGAGCGGCGGCGGCCCGATCGAGAGCTGCACGCTCGACAGCGCCGGCCCCACGACCTCGCCGAGGCGCGCCCCGGCGCCCCGCGCGGCCTCTTCGATCCGCTTCTGCATCTCGCTGCGCTTCTGGCGCCCGAGCGGCGTGGACGTGTCGCTCGCGTAGAAGCTCGGGAGGTCCGACTTCGTACCCGGGCCGAACGTCAGATAGACCGAGAAGCGCTCCGCCTCCTCCACGAAGCGGCCGAGGATCGCGATCGAGTAGTCGCCCTTGCGCACGTCGGCGAACGAAGCGCGCTCGAGCCGCATCGACTTCGTCTTCGTCAGCTCCGCCGTCGCCGCCGCGACGACGAACTTCTCCACCTCCGCGATCGCGATCGGCTCCCACGAGCGCGTCTCGACCTTCACCGCGTACTTCACGACCGGCGGGTCCCCCGCGGCCGCGACCGTCATCAGCGTGAGCAGCTCGAGGATCATCGCTTCGCCTCCGCCCGCTCGATCTCTTTGATCGTGCGTTCGAGATCCGAGCGCCGCACGTCCTTCGGGAAGGCGCCGATCGCGAGCAGCTCGGCGAGCGCCTCCTTGATCCGCGCGCCCTGCTGCGCGTCCTTCTCGCCCATGCGCTCGAGGCCCCGCAGCGCGCGCGAGTTCCCGGTCGTCTTCAGGATCTCGAGCAGCCGATCCACGCCCTTCTTCGACGGCGGTGCCCAACTCGCGAGCACGTCCAGCGCGGTCGACGAGAGCGTCCGCTGGTAGCGCTGCCACAGCACGTCCTCGAACGCGGGGTCCCAGGCCTGCGCGGGCTCGAGCAACATCTTCACCGCCGTACCCCACGGCGTGCCGTGGCTCCCTTCGCGCTCGCCCATCCCCTTCAGGTAGTACGGCGAGTCCGGCTTCATCTCGGAGACGAAGCGCCACAGGATCGCGCGGCGCCGCCGGTACGGCACCGGATCCAGCAGCTCGAGGCACGTCCCCGAGCTGCGGCTGTAGTCGTTCTTCTTCGTGTTGTGCGCCGTGAGGCACTTGCGGATCGCGAGGTCGAGGTTCGGCATGTCACCGAGGTTCGCGAGCGGGCCGTACGTCTTGCCGAGCGACGCCGCCTCCATCCACGCCTGCACCGCGGCCGCGCGCGAGGGGCCGTCGAAGTACTTCATCTGATCGATCGCCTCGTTGACGATCCGGCTGTCCTCGTCGCGCCGGAACACCTCGATCACGATCCTCCGCGTGGGCGCGTTGTCGATCGTCAGCGGGCGGAGCGCCTCCAGGCACCCGCGCCGCGTGTCGGTGTCGAAGTGGTCGAGCGAACACTTCTCCAGGATCTGGCGCGGCGACGACTCGCGGAGCGCGAGCGAAGTCAGCACCCGCAGCGCCGCCGTCCGCTTGTCGTGCTTCTTGCTGTAGAGGTCCTTGCCGTTCGACCCGAGCGCGGGCCGCGGCACGTAGACGTCGCCCCAGCTCCACGGCCACTCCTTCACGCCCTCGAACGGCGCCTCCGTCGGCGGCGCGGTGTCGCCGGCGCGCTTCAGCTCCGGCGACAGGATCTGCACCAACCGCGACGCCGCGCGCCGCGCGCTCGCCTCGATCAGATCGAGCATCTGACCGCGCTTCACCTTCGACAGCTCGACGGTCTCGGAAGTGTTCACGCTCGGGACGTCGCTCTCGGTGCCGGGCCCGAACGAGAGATAGACCGTGTGGGTCTCCGCCTCGTCGAGGAGGTGCCCGGCGATCGTCAGCTCGTACTCGCCCTTCGCCTGATCGACGCCGCGTCCCCGCGCGCGCTCGAGCCGCATGAGCCCGGGCTTCGACAAGACCTCGAGCGCTGCGTGCTCGATGGCGCTCGACAGATCACGGGGGCTGATCGGCTGCCATGAACCGGCGGTCGCCTCGACGCGGTAGACGACCCGCACGGCTTCCGCGTAGGCGGAGGCCGGCGACAGCGCCGCGAGGGCGACCAAGAAGCTGGCGAGTCTCACGGGCCGGGATGATAGCGGACTTTCGAAAGGGGCCGGAGTGACCTAACGTCTGCGCCCATGCGTACCTGGGTGATCACGCTCCCCCTCCTCGCGGCCTGCGCCTCCACGCCGCCGCCCGCGGAGGGCCCGAAGATCGAGCGCACGAACGAGGCGCTCGACCTCTCCGGCGAGTGGAACGACGTCGACGCCGACAACGTCGCCAAAGCGATCATCGTCGAGTGCCTGACGAGCCCGTGGGCACAAAACTTCGAGAAGGACGCGGGTCGGAAGCCGGTCGTGCGGCTCGCGCCGGTCCGCAACAAGACCGACGGGTATCTGGACTACCGGTACTTCACGAAACAGATCGAGGCCGCGCTGATCAATTCGGGCCAGGTCGAGGTCGTGAGCAGCGTCGAAGAGGCCGACGCGATGCGCGACGAGCGCGCGGACCAGGCGGAGCACGCCAGCGACGAGTCGGTGAAGAGCCAGGGCCTGGAGACGGGCGCGGACTTCCTGATGAACGGCTGGATCATCTCGCAGAACGATCAGGCGGGCGGCAAGGAGGTGCGCACCTACCTGACGTCAATCGAGGTCACAGCAACGCAGTCGAACAAGAAGGCCTGGGTCGGTCAGCACCGGATCAAGAAGGTGGTCACGAAGTAGCGACACCCACCCGCCTTGACGCGCCCTCGGCGATGGCTACGTTGTTAGACGTGCCCCGCCCCTCGACGACTCGCGGCTTCACCCTCTTGGAGCTCGCGTGTGTCGTGACGGTCATCTCGATCCTCGTCAGCCTCGCCGTCCCGAACTATCGCGTGTACCGCGACCGCGCCCTCGCGGCGGAGGCGACCGTCAACATCGAGACAATCGCGTACCTCGAGCAGGTGACGATCCTCGAACGGGGCGCGCCGGTCGCGTGCCCACCGAACCCGGCCGAGATCCCCGCGCCGACCGCGCGCTTCGCGGCGATGCCGGCGTGGCAGCGCGTCGGCTTCGCGCCGGAGGGGAAGGTCCGGTTCCAGTACCGCGTCGAGACGAAGGGCGAAGCGTTCACGGTCGTCGCGGTCGGCGACGTGGATCAGGACGGTGTCCGCTCCGAGTACCGCATCGACAGCGCGACCATGGCGCAGACCGCCGAGCACCCCGGTGAGTGAGCCCGTGACGGCCGACGAGCGGACGCGCGTCGTCCTCGGCGCGCTCGCGGCGGGCGCCAGCCTCGACGCCGCGCTCGCACACGTCGGCGCGAAGGACCTCGCGTCGGCCCGGCTCGAACCCCGCGCGGTGCGAATGCTCCTCGAGACCTGCCCGGACCAGCAACGCCCGCGCTGCGCCGAGCTCGCGCTCGCCGCGTTGCGCCCGCGCCCGAGCGGCGCGCGCGAGACGAGCCACCCCGCGGGGCTCTTCCTCGGCGGGGGCGTGGTGATCGCCGTCAGCGCCGGCCTCCACACGTGGCTGAGCCCGGCGCTCGCGCAGATGGGAGACGGCGCTGTCGAGATCCCGGCCGGCGCTTCGGCGTTCCTCGCGGTGGCCGCGATGCTCCTCGGCCTCGTCGGAATCGCGATGACCTCGCGAGGCCTCGGCGCGCGCGCGCTCGTCGAAACCGCAGTGCTCAACCTCGTCTCGATCGATCGCGATCTACTCCGCCACTCCGGCCTCCCCATCCCGCGCCGCCGCGGCGACGCCGCCGGCCTCGACGCCCTCCTCGCCTGGCTCACCGCCGCGACCGCCGCGGGCGTCACGCCCGAGCAGCTCCTCTCTCGCGTCCCCACCCCGGCGCTCGGCCAGGCTTCGGCGCAGCGCCTGTGGGCGGCAGCACGCGAAGCCGACGACGCGCTCTCGGCCGTCTTCACCTGGGCGAAGAAGGAGCCGGTCGAAGTCCGGAACGTCGCCGCGCGCCTCGAGGGCGAAGACGCGATCGCGGTCCTCCTCCGCGTGCGGCGCGTCGCGATGACCGTCGACCGCACGAACGAGCTCGGGGGCGTGGTGTCCGCGATCGGCTTCGCGCTGCTGGTCGCCGCGGCGTACCTCGTCCTGCAACCGGTGATGGTCGCGATCTCCGGGCTCGGGGGTGCGGTGTGAGCGTGGTGCGGGCGTCCATGATCGTCGCGGGCCTCGCCGACGGCGACGCGGCCGAGGACGCGCGCGACGTCGTCCGGCGCGTCGCGGCGCTCCCTTCTCCGGCCGCCGTCGCGGATCGTGTGTTGGAGGCGGTCGCGGTGCGGTCACGCCCGGCGAAGCGCAGGACCTGGCGCGTCGCGACCGCGTTGGCGGCGTCGGCCGCGGCGATCTTCGGTGCGCGCGCGATCGCGGACCTCGAGTCGTTCCTCCTCGGCGGCGACTCCGGCCTCGCGTCGCTCCCGCTCGTCGCGCTCCTGTTCGTGCTGCTCGCGTTCGCGCTGCCGCGCTTCATCGGGCGCCGCGCCGAGCAGACCCGACGCGAGCAAGAGGCCGCCCGCGTGCTCCGCGCGCTCGCCCGCGACGTCCCCGGCGACGACGCCCTCGCGATCGCCGCGTACGTCGCCGAAGTCCCGCTCGCGAGCCTCGAGCGCAGGTTCGACAAACGCCACCTCGCGCAGAACCTCGCGGTCGCCTCGGTCACCGACCGCCGAGCCACGATCATCCCCCCGGCGTTGGTGTCGACGGTGCTCGTCGGCGCCGCGGCGGCGTGGGCGGTCTTCTGCTTCTGGGCGCTGTACTTCACGGTGTTCGGCCAGTCGGCGGGGGGGCTCCCGTGAAGGCGACCCGCGGCTACACGCTCATCGAGTTGATGGTCACGCTCTCGATGATCGGCATCGCGGGCGCCTCGATCTTCAACGCATTCGGCCCGTATCAAGACCAGGCGAAGGCCGCGCTCCATCGCGAGTCGACCGTGCGCGTCCTCGAGATCGAGATGGAGCGGATGCGCGCGTGCGACTCCCGCGCGTGCCTCCGCGCGATCGCCTCTTCCACCGTCGCCTCCGACGCGAGCGACACCTGGGTCCGCGCGCGGGTCCGCCGCATCGTACGCCCGGGCCCGGACGGTACGATGCACCTCACCGTCGAAGCCGCGACGGACGACCGCGGAAACGCGAAGTCCCTCGAGAGCCTGATGTGGGTGGCGCGATGAAGCGGCGCGGTTTCACGATGGTCGAGCTGATGATCGTGGTGGTTCTCCTGCCGCTCGTCATCGCGGTGGTCGGCAAGTTCTACCTGGAGGGCCGCATCGCGGCGACGCGCATCGAATCGACCGTCGCGATCAACCGCGCTCTCGGGTTCGCCCACGAGCGCATCCAACGCGACCTCGTCGGTGCCGACGCGGTCGAGGTCGGCGAGCGCATCGAGATCGTGCGGAAGCCCGTGTCTGTGTTCTACTCAGTGGATCCCGATCGCGGCCTCGTGCGGCGCCAAGCCGACCGCGAGGTGGTCGTCGCCCGCCGCGTCACCGCGCTCACCCTCCAGCCCGACGACACGAAC
Source organism: bacterium (assembly GCA_030426505.1). Classification (GTDB taxonomy): domain Bacteria; phylum Myxococcota; class Kuafuiibacteriia; order Kuafuiibacteriales; family Kuafuiibacteriaceae; genus JAUHYN01. The sequence goes on from JAUHYN010000271.1 coordinate 6,440, forward strand.
GGCTACGACGTCACCACCCGCGCCACGCGCACGCTGGTGAGCGGCCGCAGGATCGAGCTCGTGCGCACGTCGTACGTCGCGAGGCGGCGATGAAGAACAACCGCGGCATGACGCAGGGCGCCGCGCTCATGGTGTTGCTCGGCCTCACGGCCGTCGTCTCGCTCGGCTTCTCCTTCCGCGAGACCGAGCTGAAGTTCTCCGACCGCGGCCGCTGCCGCGCCGCCGCACGTTGGGCCGCGGAGAGCGCCATCGAGCGCGGGCGGGCGCAGCTCGAGCGCCGCGGCGTCCCGGGCCGCGTCGTCGGCACGCTGGGCGAAGGGGTCGCGTACGGGTTGGTCACCACGCCGAACGGCGCCGGCTACGAGTTCGTGGGTACGGGCACCTGTGAAGCGGACGGGCGAACGATCACGCAGCGCGCACACGCCCGCGTCGACCGCACGGGCGGACGCTGGGCGCTGTCGTCGTATCGATTGTTGGCGGGGGCGCCGGACGGGCGTCAGTAGCGCGGGACGGTGTTGTCGACCTGCTGGGACCACGCGTCGATCCCGCCGACCAAGTTGAACACCTTCTTGAAGCCTTGGTTGATGAAGTACGCCGCGGCGTTCTGCGCCCGCGGGCCGTGGTGGCAGTGGAAGACCAGCACGGTGTCCTTGTCGAGGTCCTCGAGGTAGTTCTTCACGTCGTCGTTCAGGAGCTTGGCGCCCTCGATCTTCGCGATCTGGGCCTCCTGCTCGGTGCGGACGTCGATCAGCTCGAAGGCGTCGCCCGCCGCCATCTTCTGCGCGAGCTCCTTGGCGTGCAGCGGCTTCACGCGCGCCGGTTCGTTCGGGTTGGCGATCTTGAAGCCGCCGTCGTCTCCGGCGACGAAGTCGATCGAGACGCCGTCTGCGCGCTGCGCCGTCCCGCGATCCACGACGAACGCGACGCCGTTCGCGTCGATCTTCAGGTCCGCCGGTCCGGGCGCGACGAGGTCGAGGCCCGGGCGCCACGCGCCGTCGATCATCAGCCGCACCGCCTGCGCGCCGCTCTCCTTCAGCGCCTCCTTCAGCGCGGCGGCCGCCGAGTCGCTCACGGTGAGCGTCGGCGCCTCCACGTTCGGCTGCTCCTTGCCGAGCGCCTTGTGCAGCTCGCCCGCCTCGAACATCTGCGTGACGATGTCGCAGCCGCCGACGAACTCGCCGTTGATGTAGAGCTGCGGGATGGTCGGCCAGTCCGAGAACTCCTTGATGCCCTGACGGATCTCCGGGTCGTCGAGGACGTTCACGGTCTCGTAGTCGTCGACGATCTGGTCAAGCAGCGACACCACCTGCGCCGAGAAGCCGCACTGCGGGAGGCGGCGGCGGCCCTTCATGAAGAGCACCACGGGGCTCGCGGAGATCGTCTGAGAGATCTTCTGCTTCGTCGCTTCGTTCATCTCGCTACACCTAACCTTCGCCGCCCTCGAATGCTTCCATCGGGGGGCAGGTACACATGAGGTTCCTGTCCCCCCACGCGTTGTCGATTCGGCCCACTGCGGGCCAGTACTTGTGCTGGCGCGTCCAGGGCGCCGGGAATGCCGCGTCCGCGCGCGAGTAGGGCCGGTCCCAGTCCTCGCGCGTGACTTCGCCCGCCGTGTGCGGGGCGTTCTTGAGCGGGTTGTTGGCGCGATCCGCGCCGTCCTCGATCGCGCGGATCTCCTCGCGGATGCGGATCATCGCGTCGCAGAAGCGGTCGAGCTCTTCCTTCGACTCGCTCTCCGTCGGCTCGATCATCATCGTGCCCGCGACCGGGAACGACATCGTCGGCGCGTGGAAGCCGTAGTCCATCAACCGCTTCGCGATGTCCTCGACCTCGATCCCCGCCGACTTCTTGAACGGCCGCATGTCGACGATGAACTCGTGCGCCACCCGCCCGTTCTTGCCGCGGTAGAGGATCGAGAAGTGATCCTCGAGGCGCTTCGCCATGTAGTTCGCCGCGAGGATCGCGACCTCCGTGGCGCGACGCAGGCCGTCGCTCCCCATCAATGAGATGTAGACCCACGAGATCGGGAGGATGCTCGGGCTCCCGTACGGCGCCGCCGCGACGGGGCCGATCGCCCGCTCCGCCCTGCGCGACGACATCGGGTGCGAAGGCAGGTACGGCGCGAGCTCGGCCGTCACGCCGATCGGGCCCATGCCGGGGCCACCGCCGCCGTGCGGGATGCAGAAGGTCTTGTGCAGGTTGAGGTGGCAGACGTCCGCGCCGTAATCACCGGGGCGGCACAGCCCGACCTGCGCGTTCATGTTCGCGCCGTCGAGGTACACGAGGCCGCCGTTGTCGTGGATGATCCGGCAGACGTCGCGCACGCCCATCTCGAACACGCCGTGTGTCGAGGGGTAGGTGATCATCAGCGCCGCGAGCGCGTCCTTGTGCTTCACCGCCTTCGCTTCGAGATCCGCGACGTCGACGTTGCCGTTGTCGTCGCACTTCACGGGCACGACCTTCATCCCGGCCATGACCGCGCTCGCGGGGTTGGTGCCGTGCGCGGAGGTCGGGATCAGGCAGACGTCGCGGTGGCCCTCGCCCTTGTCGGCGTGGCGCGCGCGGATCACGAGCAGCCCGGTGTACTCACCCTGCGAGCCGGCGTTGGGCTGGAGCGACACCGCCGCGAAGCCGGTGATCTCCGAGAGCTGC
>JAUHYN010000272.1 GCA_030426505.1 bacterium
CTGACGGCCAGTCCGTGAAGGGGTCCCTCCTTGAGCGCCTGCAGCACCAGAAGATTCAGCGTTCCGTACAGCGTATCCGAATCGATCCCCATCCGTCCTCCTTACCTAAGCTGTCTATACTAATAGGCCGGACAAGCCCGTGTGGCAACACGCACACCACGACACGGTGCATAGATGGCTTAGGACATAGACAATGCCCCGCGGGCCCGCGCCCGCCTCTCGGTTCATGCCCCTGGCCCGTCGTCGCCGGGCCCCTCCTCCACACCCCTTTGCTTGACAACACCTCCGCCACCGGTCACACATCCCAGCCCGACTCGACCCTCGAGCCGACCCCGCCGCCACAGCGCCCACACGACCGCACGTGTTCACGCCCTTTCCGGCCCCGCGCCGCCCCCGTCGGCCTCGGGTCCGCGCCACCCCTCAGCTCACAGCGGTCGCGGCCCTGGCGACCCTCGTTGCCACGGCGTGTGCCGGTGACGCTCGGCCAGGTGGCTCAGCCGATACGACGGTGGCCCTACTCACCTCCGGATCCGTCGCGGATGGGGCGTGGAACGCGGGAGCGTACCGCGGCCTGCTGGCCATCAGGGACTCGCTGGGGTTCCGCACGATCCATCAGCAGACCACGGGGCCGGCCTCTCTCGACGAGGCCCTCGCAGCCCTCGGCTCCGCGGGTGTCGACCTCGTATTGGCTCACGGCTTCGAATACGAGCAGGCAGCCTCCCGAGCGGCCTCGAGCTACCCCGACATGACGATCGTCGTCTCGGGTGGCTCCGGAACCGTCGCGGGCGTGACTGCCCTACAGTTGGGACTGGAGCGAGCCGGCTTCCTGGCCGGGATGGCCGCCGCGGGTCTCTCCGAGCGTGGCGACCTCGGGCTCGTCGGCGCCTTCGACACGCCGAACGCCCGGCGCGTGTTCGACGCGTTCTCGGACGGTGCTCGACGCGTCGCCCCCTCGGTTCGAGTCCGCGAGACGTTCACCGGGAGCTGGGAGGACCCGGCCGCCGCCTTCGAGGCCTCGACCGCTCTGCTGGCGGGTGGGGTCGACATGATCGCGCACGATCTGAACAACGCCTCGTTGGGCGTGTTCCACGCCCTCCGCTCCGCCCGGACCGACGACGTCCACCCGCGGGGCATCGGCATGCACGGGCCTCAGCACCTGAACGCACCGGACGTGGTCGTGGGGAGCGCCATGGTCGACCTGGCGTCCGTCTTCCTCCGTCTGGCGGAGTCCTGGCACGCCGGCGGCTCCCTCCCTTCGACGTATCGAGCTCCCGCCGAGGCGATCGAGTTCGAGTTCCTCCCGAGCGTCGCGGCCGAACACCCGGAGCTCGTCGAGGCCCTCGATCTGGCGAAGCAGGACATGGACGCCGGCGCGTCGGTGCCCCAACGACCTTGACAGTGCAACGAGGACCGCGCCATGATCCGGCCATCATGCGTACTCAGCGATTTACCAGCCTCTTTTATCTGCCGTCCGACCACGGATCGCAGCTGGGGAGGCTCGTGCGTGTGATGTAGGACCGACACACCGACGACCAGCTAAGGCGGCCCGTGGGACATCCCACGGGCCGCTTTTTTTATTCCACCCACACAGGCAACCAACCCGATGATCATGAACGACCATCCCGGCGCCCCGACCACCACTCACCGTCCTGGGCCGGAGCGGGTCGATCCGTTCGATAGCCCTCCCGTGGCGGACCATTCCTCGATCACGGACCTCCGAGCCAGGGTCGACGCCATCGACGATCGGATCGTGCGCCTCTACCGCGACACGTTGGGCACCGAGATCACCGACGTGTCGTTCTTCGCGGCGGGCCAGGACCGCGGGCCGAAGCTCGGCGCGTGCGCGACCGGCGAGATCTTGTCGACCAGCACGCGCATCAACGACGTCGTCGCCCTCGATGGCGAAGCGAAGATCGACTGCGACAAGTCGTACGTCGACGAGAACGGCGTCGATCAGCGCGTGACCGTGACGGGCGACGTCACGTTCGAGCAGTGCCACTGAGCTCGCGTCAGAAGGCGCGACTGAAGCGCAGCGCGAACGTCGGGAGCCACGTCGGGATGCTCGAGAGCTGCTCGTCGAGGAACCGCGGATCCACCTGCTGCGAGTTCAGGATCGAGTCGTCGTCGACGACGTCCACGCGTAACAGGTACCGCACGCCGACGCCGAGCGTGAGGTGGTACGTGTGGAACAGCGCCCAGCTGTAGCCGACCTCCGCGAAGACGTTCTGCGACGCCGTCCCGAGATCGGTGAGCAGGTTCAACAGGTAGCCGCCGCCGACGTACGGGCGGTAGCCGCCGAAGTTCATGAGGTAGCGGAGCGAGAGCGTGAGGTGGACGGCGGGCGCGGCTTCGATGCCGACGCCGGCGTACAGCTCGAGGCCCTTCACCTGTGGCATCAACCACCCGGCGACCATCGCGAGGTTGCCCTCCGGGCCCGCGCCGACCGCGGCCTCCACCACGAACTGGCGCTGGTTCTGGTCGAGGACGTCGCCGAGGGTCTCGTTGTCGTCGTAGATCGTGCGGCCGGACGGCGTGCGGAACGCATACGACTTCGCGGCGGCGCTCGCGGGGGCGAGGAACAGCAACAGTGCGAGGAGCGCTCTCACTCGATCCTCCGCTGGAACACGATGCGCACGAAGCCCTCGAACGGATCGTCGAGCTCGTCATCGAGTTCGTCGCGCGCGATCTCGTTGTCGAAGCCGTTGGGATCCACGAGGAACCAGTTCACGAGGTTGCCGCCGAACGCGTAGCGCACGCCGGCGAACAGGCGCGCCGCGAAGGTGCGCGACTCGTAGACGGTGACGCCGAGCTCGAGGAGGTTCGCGTACGCGAGCCACAGGTGGTCCCCGAGGCGCGCCTCCGCCGAGGCGCCGAGGCCTACGCTCCAGTCGAGCCCGTACGTGAAGTAGTAGCGCAGGTCCAAGCCGATCTGCCCGCGCAGCTCGAGGATGCTCGAGCGCTCGAACTTCGGCGACATCAGGAGGCGACCGCCGAAGCCGACGTCCCCGGTGCGGTAGACGACCGTCGCGCCGATCAACTGATCGCCCAAGAGGTCTTCGCCGTAGATGGTGTCGTCGCCGCGCTCGAAGGCGACGCCCACCAGGAAGTAGCGGGTCGGTTCCGCCCCCCACCGCGCGGTGTCGATCGGTTCGGACTCCGGCATGAACGCCGACGCCTCGCTCGCGAAGAGCGCCAAACCGAGTCCGGCGAGGGCGGCGAGCTTGTTCATCCGACGCCCCGTTGATACTCCAATTCCGTGGGGCGTTCATCCCTCGCCGCGCTGCTCGTGACGACGCCGTTCCTCACGACCTGCGGGAGCCTCCTCGATCTCTGTCCGCCGGTGGACGGGCGCGTCGGGTTCTTCTCGAAGGGCGACTGTGTGTTCACGCGCGGGAGCTTCTTCGCGGGGCACGAGTGGGTGACGTACTTCGGCAACGACGCCCTCCCGACGCAGGATCGGTTCACGGAGGCGGAGCTCGGCTTCATCGTCGAGGGTAACCGCCGGACGGACTTCCCGCTCGAGATGTTGGTCCACCTCAACACCAGCGTGGTCGCGTACACGAAGGCGATCGTCGAGTACCAGGACCGGCCCGAGAACCAGCGCGTCCACTTCCTGCTCCGCGCGGACAGCCTCTCGGTCGAAGCGAAGGCGGAAGCGGAGGCGCTGATGCTCGAGAAGTCGATGGAGGCGGTTCAGCTGTGGTCGACCGAGCGCGTCCGCGCGCTCACGAAGATCGGTCAGGTCTGCCACACGATCCAGGACTCGTACTCGGCCGCGCACACCGTACGGCGCCGCCCCGATCCGGACGGGCCGACGTGCATCGACGTGATGAAGTCGTTCGTGCAGCGCGCGGACGGCTTCGACATGGATCGAAAGGGCCGCCCGGTGCTGTTCCACGGCGGGGACGACACGACCACCATCGGCCACACCACGACGGAGGACTCGATCTATCGCGCGGGCCGCGACTGTCACTCACCGCGGACGGCCGAGGAGGTCGAGGGGTGTCTGTCCGACGACGCGAAGGACGCCGTCGTCGCGACCTCCGACTACCTCGCGCTCATGCACGACCTCGTGGTGAACGGCGCGCCGGCGGACGAGGTCGAGGGCGCGATCACGCGGTTCTTCGCGGTGCGCTTCGCGTTCTGCGCCGATTGATCCGTGGCAACGCGTCACGGGTGGGGCACGTTGCGCCGCGCTATCGGCACGAACGGCGCCGTGGCGGTTGGCGCGGGGTTTGAATTCATCGCGCGTCATGAAGACGATCAAAGCCATCGACACTCACGAGATCATGGAAGACGCGAAGAGCGCCGGCGCGACCGCGCTCAACTCCGTGAAGGACGCGAGCGTGCGCGCGAAGGACTACGCGGTCGAGAACAAGGCGATCACGATGGTCGGAGCGGTCGCGGTGGCGGCCATGGCGTTCGGCGCCTACGCGCTGTTCCGCAAGCGTCAGGCCGACTGACGCGCGCTCACGGCTCGCCGTGATCGAGGAGGTCAGGGGAGGGCGCCGACCGACGAGGTGTTCGTCTCGGTCGGCGTCATCGCGGGCGGCTCGCACACCGCAGTGATCCGAGCGATCGGGAACGACACGATCAGCCAGATCTCCGCGTAGAAATCGAGCTGCACCGAATGCATGCGCGCGCAGCGGTACCGCCGCTTCGCGCGCGCGAGCAGGACCGCGAAGTGGTCCGGCTCGGACACTTGGAACACCGACAACAACGACAGCCCGCTGTCCTCCTCGGAGATGAACGTGGCCTCGCGCGACGGCTCCACCGCCTCGGTGAGCGCCTGCTTCGAGTAGTGGAGCGTACAGCCGGAGCCGAACACCGCCAGCACGAGCAGGATCCACCACCGCGCCATCGCGCGTCCGCTGTAGCGGAGTTTTTGTCGCGGCGCGAGCGGCATTCCTCGAGTCACGGCGCGGTTCCGCGGAGTGCCGCGGGCACCCACGCCTCGAGGGCCGGCGCCGCCGCCGGACACCGCCGCGTCCACGCTCGGACGAGCGCCGCGGGCGTGTCGCCCTGCGCTTGGGCGAGCATCTCGACCAAGCAGCCCGCCTCGACGGGGGGATGGGCCGCGAGCGCCGCCGCGAAGCGTTCGCCGAGCGGGTGCGGATCGAACCGTAGCTGGTCGAGCGCGAGCGCCGACCAGTCCGCGGACGCCGCCGCGTTCGAGCGCGGGCGGTCGATTGGGCCGATTCGGATCGACGCGATGGAGTCCGCGACGCCCTCCTCGGCGGCGGCGGCCAGGCGTTCGACGGGCAGCCGCGCGTGCGCCGTTGGACCGCCGGGCGGCGGGGAGGCCCCGCGGTCACGTCGGCGCTCGAAGACTGCGACATGCACGAGCTCGTGGCCCCAGGCGCCCAGCGACACCGCTTCGTTCGCGAGCACCACGCCGCCTTGCACCTCGACGCCATCGACGGGGGCCCCGCTCGCGATCTTCGGGCGCCACGCGATGGTGACCTGCGACGGCGCGGCGTCGCCGAGCGCCGCGCGCGCCCGTCGCGCGAGCGTGAAGGCGTCGTAGGCGGCGCCGCGCGCGCAGGCCGCGGTCGATCCGAGGTCGAGGCCGCGCGCGTCGAGGCGCGCGCCGACCACCACGCGCACGACGCCGTCGTCGAGTCCGCCGTCGCAGTCGGTCGGGGCGCGGCAGCCGACACCGACCGTCGCGACGAACGCGGCGAGCGCGAACGCGACGCCCGCCGGTCGGCGCGTACTCTGCGCTCGCGGCGTGCGCTCGGCGCCCGAGCCCACCGATCGCATCGCCGAGGGACCGCGGGCCGCCGTCATCGCGTCAGCCGATACACCAACAGCGCCGCCCGCTCCGTCGCGACCTTCAGGTGCGGGACGTCCATGCGCTCCTCGCGGGTGTGCGCGCCGCGGCCGGCCGGGCCGAGGCCCGCGAGCGCCGCCTTCACGTGCGGCGCGACGAACGAGATGTCGGCCGCGCCGCGCTCTTCGGGCGGGACGAGCGTCAGCGCGCCGTAGCCGAGATCGCGGTTGATGCGATCGAGGCGATCGAACGTCTCCTCGTTGCCCGGCGTGGCGCTCATCGCGGGGTAGCCGTCGGTGAACGTGAGCTCGACCTTCGTCTTCGCCAGCGCCTTCGCGGCGATCCTCCGCATCGCGGCGCGCGCGTCTTCCTTCTGCTTCTCCGAGAGGAAGCGGAGGTCGCCGCCGATCACGAGCTCGGCGCCGAGCTTGTTGCTCTTGCCGGTCGCGTCGCCGCGCGTGTTGGTCTCGTTGAGCTTCGCGTCGGTGCCGCCCGCGATCACGCCCGGGTTGATCGTCAGGCCCTTCGTCTTCGCGAAGTACGCGCGCACCGCCTCGAGGAAGCGCGCCGCCTCGTACACGGCGCCGTAGCCCATCGATCCGCCGATGCCCGACGAGTGCCCGCCGGGCGACGTGATGCGCGCGCGCCACCCGCTCGAACCGCGTCGCGCGATCGAGACCTTCGACTTCCCCATGCCGGGTTCGAAGCCGAGCGCGACGTCCGACTGTTTCGCGGCTTCGATCAACGCGCGCCGCGTGACTTCGATCGGCTTGCCCGGCTTCTCCTCGTCGCCGATCAGCGCGACGGTGATCGTGACGTCGTCGAGCGCGCCGGCCGCGGCGAGCGCCTCGAGCGCCGCGACGATCGCGACGTCGCCGCCCTTCATGTCGTAGACGCCGGGGCCGATCAGAGCGTCGCCTTCGCGGCGTACGGATTGGAACGGGTCGTCCGGTTCGAAGACGGTGTCGAGGTGGCCGATCAGGAGGACGCGCCGGCCGCTCCCCCCGCGCCGCGTCGCGAAGAGGTGCCCGGAGCGCTTCATCGACGCGGGCAGCTCGATCCACCGGGTCTCGAAGCCGATCCGCGCGAGGCGTTTCTCGAAGATCGCGCCCACGCGTTGGACGCCCGCGGGGTTCAGCGTGCCGCTGTTGATGCGGGCGGTCTCCTCGACGAGCGCGAGCGCCTCGTCGGCGTGCGCTTCCACGTGTGCGCGGATCGCGCGCTCCTCGGGCGACAGGCCCGCCGAAACGAGCGCGTAGGTACACGTCAGCGCGAGGGGCGCGAGCACGGCGCGAGTCTACCCAGCAGACCCGAACCGTGCCATAAGGCCGCCGAAACGGGCCTTTCGAGAGGAGCGGACACTTGGGCGGGTTCATGCGCACATTGGCCAAAGTCGGCCTGGTCGAGCTGGAAGAAGACGAGATGAAGGCGGTCGAGGCCGCCGAAGAGATGAGCGACGACGAGGCGCGTCGGATCATCGCGGAGGCCTCGGGTCGAGGTGGGGGCGACGACACGCAGCCCGCCGCCGCGGCGCGATCCGAACCGGAACCGCTTGTCGAGCTGCCCCCCGCGACCACGATCGAAGAGGGCCAGTCATTCGAAGCGCTCTACCAAGCCGCGGGCGTCCGCCCTTCGCCGTTCTCGGCCGAGAAGCTCCTGAGGTTACTCGAGGGGCTCAAGGTCATGGACCCAGCGTCGCGGAAGACGGCCGTGCGTGCGATGGACGCCGCGGACGACTCCTGGACGATCGAGGATCCGATCATCGACGCCCAGCGCAAGGTGGGCGCGCTCGAGGCCGGCAAGCGCCGGCTGGAAGAGACCGTCCAGGAGGCCGCGTCGAAGGGCGACGCGGACCTGAAGGCGCAAGCCGAGTACGAGACGCAGGCGACCGCGGAGATCCGCAAACAGATCGCCGACCTCGAAGCGCTCCTGCAGCGCGAGGTCCAGCAGGTCGCGGAAGCGCGCGCGAAGATCCAAGCCCAAGTCGAAGCCTCGCGGCAGGCCGCGGCGCGCGAGCGCGCGCGGCTGGACGCCGAGATCGAGCGCCTCGCCGAGATCACGAAGTTGTTCTCGTCCACCATCACCTCACAACCAGGGAGTCAGTGAATCGATGGCCAAGCTCACGCCAGCCGCCAAGGGTCTCATCACCATCACCATCCTCGCGATCGCGGGTGCCGCTGCTTGGCACCTCGGCGTGAAGGACATGATCGCCCAGAAGACCGGCGGCGGGTCGGACCCGACCCCGAACAACGGCAACAACAACAACAACAACAGCAACAACGGGGCGAACAACGCCGGCAACAACGCCGTCGCGAGTGGCGCGCTCGGGAGCTCGAGCAACCCGCTCAAGGTGTCGATCGTGAGCTTCCACGGCTACGCGCCGGCGCTCGTCGCGAACGGGAAGTCGCTGAAGACGCAGCCCGGATCCATCTTCGCGAAGAAGGGGATCAACGTGGAGTTCGTCATCCAGGACGACATCCCCACGCTGTCCACGATCTTCACGTCGAACGTCGCGCAGTGCGCGTGGCGAACGAGTGACTTCTGGGCGCAGGAGCACCCGAACCTCAGGAACGCCGGGCTCGATGGCAAGGCGATCATGGTCGTCGACAACACGCAGGGCGGCGACGCCGTCATCGCGCGCGACCCGTCGATGCAGCGCATCGAAGACCTCGCGGGGCGCTCCGTCGCGCTGCTCCAGTACACGCCGTCGGACGGCATGGTGATCGACGCGGTCGACAACTCGTCGCTGTCGGCGCGCAAGAAGCAGTCGGTGAAGTACGTCTACGTCAACGCGGACGAAGGGACGGCGGGCGTGCGCGCGGCGTTCGAGAGCGGGAACGTGGACGCCGCGGCGCTGTGGGATCCGGACCTGTCGCTCGCGCTCAAGAACACCCCCGGCGCGCACGTCATCTACTCGACGAAGACCGCGACGAACCTGATCTACGATGTGATCGTCTGCAACAAGAAGTTCCTCGACGACCCGGCGAACGAGGCCACCTTCTCGGGCTTCGTCGCGGGTTGGATGGAGGGCGTGACGGTCGCGGAGAAGAACCACGACGAGGCCCTCGACGCGCTCGTGAAGACGGAGGAGTTCTTCTCGCTGTTGAACGACAAGGAGGGCGCGGGCTTCGTGAAGGGGCTGTTCAAGAACCTGGTGTGGACCGGGCTCGAGGACAACGCGCGCATCCTCGGCCTCTCCGGCGCGACCAACCACGACGAGCGTGTGTACAAGCGCTTCGACGTCATCTACCGCGGCGCGGGCGCGCTCGCGGATCCGAACTCTCCGGTCATCAACCCGCAGGACTCG
>JAUHYN010000273.1 GCA_030426505.1 bacterium
CGGAACGACACGCCGAGCCCGATGTGCAGCGGGTGAGGGCGACCTCGGCGCGTGTGGACCACGTACGCGTTGGGCGGCACGATCACGTTCTTCCACCGCCAGAACCCGGTGATGCGCACGTCCGCCGCCGGGCCGGAGGGCTGCGGCGCGGCGAAGCCACCGAAACCTCCTCGCCGCTGCACGGCCATCGAGGCCTGCGGCACGGACTTGCGGGCCTTGAGGTCCTCCTCGAGCTGCACCTTCTCCTGAACGACTTGCTCCAGATACGTGTTGCGTGTGGCTGAACTCATCTGACGAGACTCCCCCCTGTCGCGCACCATTTTGGTGCGCCGACCGTGATCATTTTGGTTAGCGGCGCGGACGAGGAACGGTCCGCGCATCGATGCAACGGGCCACCGCGAACGCTTTATGCCCCTCGAACGCAGAAAGCCGGAGAAAGGTGACAAACTGTCGTCGGATTTCTTCAGGCTTACGAACTGTCGCTCCGCTGCTCGTCTGATTGAGCACGCAGGCCGGCCCGTGTGAAGTCGTGCGCATGCGCGCGCTCTTGCTCGGACTCGTCCTGTTCCCGGGCGTCGCTTCGGCGCAGACGCCACACGAAGAGGCGGCGCTCGAACACGCGAACGTCGCGCCCTTCGACTTCCCGTCGCTCGGCGTCATCCGCGCCGAGGGGGACGCGAAGCCGCGCGCGAAGCGGGTCGTGTACGGCTACTACCCGTACTGGGTGAGCGCCTGGGAAGAAGTGCGCTGGGACCTCCTCACGCACATCGCCTACTTCTCCGTGAACATGAACGGCGACGGCACGCTCGGTACGCGGAACGGTTGGCCGGACACCGACTTCGTCGACACGGCGCATATGTTCGGCGTGAAGGTCGACGTCTCGTTCACGCTGTTCTCCGGGAGCGAGATCCTCCAGCTCTGCAGCAACGATGTGTATCGCGCGCGCGGCATCGGCAACATGATCGACATGATGGAGGCGGGCGGCGCCGACGGCGTGAACGTCGACTTCGAGTCGGTGAACGACGGCACCCGCGACTGCTTCACGCGCTACATTCGCGAGCTCCGCGAGACGCTCACCGCGCGCGGTCACCCGAACGCCGTGGTGAGTATCGCCGGGCCGGCCGTCGACTGGACGGATGAGTTCGATCTGCTCGCGCTCTCCGAGTACACCGACATCTACTTCATCATGGGCTACGGCTATCACTGGACGCGCAGCGCGAAGCCGGGGCCGGTCGGGCAGCTCCGCGTCACGGAGTCGTGGCGGCCCCACGTCTCCATCTCGATGCAGCGCACGCTCGCGCACTACACTTCCTTGGTGCCGCCCGAGCGGCGCGCGGTGATCGTCTTCGGTGTCCCGTACTACGGGCGCGACTGGCCGGTGGAGTCGTCGAGCATGCACGCCGCGACGACCGGCAACGGCTCCGCGCGCACCTACGAAGCCGCGCGCGACGCGCTCGCGTCGGGGCGCGTGCGCGAGTACGACGAGGACAGCGAGAATCCGTACTACGTCTACCAATCGGGCGGCGCGTGGCGGCAGGCCTGGTACGACGACGAGGAGAGCCTCGCCGCGAAGTACCAACTCGCGCTCGAACAGGAGATCGGCGGCGTCGGCATCTGGGCGCTGGGCTACGACGGCGCGTACCCCGAGCTCTGGGACACGCTCGACGCGTACTTCACCGAGGAGCCCGTGCAGCGCGAGGGGATGCGGATGCGCCCGCGGATGCTGTCGTTGCCGGCGAGCGTCCAGGGCGACACCACGGACGGTCCTTCGAACTACTTCAACGCGTACGCGTGCGCGCCCGGGACGCCCGAGTACGGGCGGGAGATCGTGTACGCGTTCGACGTGTGTCAGCCGGGCACCGTCGCGGCGAGCGTGACGGACGGCGCGGGCGTCGACGTGGACCTGCACCTCCTCACCGCGCCCGACGAGGCGAGCTGCGTGGCGCGCGACGACGCGACGATCACGCAGGCCATCACGCCCGGCCGGCACTACCTCGTGGTGGACTCGTTCGTCTCGAACCTCGTGCCGCTCCCCGGCGCGTTCACGCTCGACGTCGACTTCACGCCCGACGCGGACGCCGAGGCCTGTCCGGCCGGCACGCAGTGCATCGCGGGTCAGTGCGTCGGCCTCGACGGCGCGCCGCCGCTCCAGCCGACGACGCCGACGGGCGAGGGCGTCCCTCCCCTCGTCCGCGAGCCGGAACCCGAGCCCGAGCCCGAGCCCGAGCCCGAGCCGCAGGCGATGACGCCGGGTGCGCCCGCCGAGTCCGGAGGCTGCGGCTGCACGACGACGTCGTCACCCGCCGCCCCCGCGGTGCTCGCGGGCGCGTTCTACCTCTGGCGTCGTCGCCGCCGTCGCTGAGGTCGCGGAGCGCCCGACTTCAGCCTTCGTCCCGCGCGAGCGCCGCGACGTGGTGCGCGACCCGCTCCGCCCACGCGTCGACGTCGAAGCCCTGCGGGTCGTCGTGCGCGCCCGCGAGGCCCGCGTCGAGCGCGGCGTGGAGTGCCGGGACGAGCCACCGCTTCGCGCGCACGCTCGCCGCTACGTACGCGAGCGCGAGCGCGTCGTACTGCGCGACGGTGAATCCGGGCGACGGCGCGATCGCGTCGTTCTTCGCGCCGCCCTTCGGGTCGCGGCGGCGCGGCTGGATCAGTTCGACGTGGAGGAACAGCCCCTTTGCGCGGTCGCCGATGAGCTTCTCGCGCTTCGTCGCGCGCCACGGGACACCGAAGTCGTGCCCGACGCGGGTCCCGCCGGTGCGGGCGATGAACAGGTGCGCGACCGCGGTGCGCTTCACGTAGCGCTCGAGATCGTTCACCGCCGCGGACGTGTCGATGTCGCTCGGGAACGCGGCGTCGCCGAAGTTCGGGGTGCTCGTGTCGTGGACTACGAAGTACCTCGCGAGCGGCGCGTCCTCGTCGCCGTCGTTCGCGCGCGACACCGGCGCGTCGAGGGGGCCTCCGAACGCACCTTCGTCGAGACCGAGCGCGGACACGTGCGACCGGAGCTGCTCCGCCGTCACGTCGACCGGGCGGCCCACGCGCGCCGCGAACACCTCGTGTACCGCGCGGTCCGAGCGCGAGACGTGACCCCACTTCGCGACCGCGCGGAGGAGGCACGCGGCTTGTCGATCCGGAGCGCCGACGAACGCGTCGGCCTCCGCGTCGAACGCACACTCGCGCGGCGCCGCCTCCGCGGGACTCGCCCCGATCACCAACGCGGTGAAGACGAACGCGCGCAGCCGACTCACCGGCGCTTCCGCCACTGAGCCGCTTCTTCCGGCCACATCGCGGCGAGCGTCGCGGACACGGCGGCGGGGCAGCCGAGCTTCGTCGACCACAGGCCGTCGAGCGCGTATATCATCGCTTCAGCGGATTCGTAGCGCTCCTTGGGTTTGCGAGCGAGCGCGGTCAGCACGGCGTTCTCGGTCTCGCGGCTCAGCGACGGTCGCACCGAGCGCGGGCGCGTGACGCGGCCGTCCACGATGTCGGCGAGGACATCGTCTTCGTGTTCGCCGACGTAGAGGCGCTGTTCCGTCACCATCTCCCACAGCACGACGCCCGCGGAGAAGACGTCGGCGCGGTGGTCGACCTCCTCCATCGCGACCATCTCCGGCGCGAGGTAGCCGAGCTTGCCGAGCACTTGGCCGGGGTCGGTGTCGCCGTACGCCTGGATCAGCGCGACGCCGAAGTCGCCGAGGATCACGCGCCCGTCGAACGACAGGAAGATGTTCTGCGGGGTGACGTCGCGGTGGATCAGTCCGAGCGGGCGCCCCGTCTGCCCGGTCGCGGTGTGCAGCGCCTGGAGCCCCTCGAGGACCTCGGTGATGACGAACATCGCGAAGTCGAGCGGCAGCTCGATCTCCCGCTTCTTGAACGCCTTCATCAGGTCGTCGAGCGCGCCGCCCTCCATGAGCTCCATCGCGATGTAGTAGCGGCCGTCGACCTCCCCCGAGTCGTACGTGCGGACGAGGTTCGGGTGTTCGAGGAGGAGCGAGACGTCGGCCTCCGTGACGAAGAGGTCGCGGATCTGTTCGTCCTCGCGGCGGTCCTCGCGGAGCATCTTGAGCGCGACGTCGAACGTGCCTTCGTCGTGGCGCGCGCGGAACACGTGGCACATCCCGCCGGTCCCGAGGCGGCCCAGGATCCGGTAGGGGCCGAAGCGCGCGAGGGCCTTCTCCTTCGTCATCAGATCAGCCCGCGCGCCTTGGCTTCGAGGTAGCGCGTGACGAGCGCGCCGGTGAGTTGGTGGTGCAGGACGTCGAGGACCAGCACGCCGGCGCGGGTGAGTTCGCGGGTGAGTCGGTCACGCCACAACAACATCTCGGCGGCGGCGGCCTGAACGCAGACCTCCTCCTCCGACGTGGCCTTCATCGCGGCGCGCTCCTCCAACTCACGATCCTTCAGCAGCACACACAGCGGGAGGTGCGTGGGGAGGAGGTCGCGCGAGAGGATCTGGATTCGCCGCGTGGTCTGTTCGTCGATCGCGTGCGTGATGAACACGACCAGCGTCCGCTTCCGAACGTGGAGCTTCAGCGTCTTGAACGCCGCCTCGAAGTCCGACTCCACCATCCGCGGGAACAGGTTGTACGTGGCTTGGATGAGTTGGTTCGAAGCGCTCGCGCCGGCGCGCGGTTTGATGATGCGCGTGACCTTCTCGTCGAACGCGATCAGCCCGACCTGATCGCCGCGCCGGATGGCGACGTGCGACAACATCAGCGTCGCGTTCAGCGCGTAGTCGAGCGCGGTGAGGTCGTCCCAGACCGCCGTCATCAGCCGCCCGCAGTCGAGCATGAAGACCACGTTCTGGTTCCGCTCGATCTGGAACTCACGCACGGTGAACTTGTTGCGCCGCGCCGTCGCGCGCCAGTCGATGCGCCGGAACTCGTCGTCGGGGAGGAAGTCGCGCAGGCGCTCGAACTCGGTGTCGCCGCCGCGCATCTTCGTCACGCGCGACGACATCACGTCGCGGTTCGTGCGCGCGAGGAGCTCGTAGTGCCGGACCGCCTGCACGTCCGGGAACACGCGCATCTTCGTCTCGGCTTCCACGCGCACCTGGCGGATCCAGAACCCGGCCGGCGACTTGTAGCGCACCCAGTGTTCACCGATCGTCTGTGCGCCGCGCTGCATCGCGCGCAGGCGATACGCGCCGCGCCGCACGAGCCCCGCGCCGACCTCGATCGTGAGCGGGAGCCCCTCCGTCTCCGAGTGCTCGAAGACGGCGTCGTTCACCTGCACTTCGATGCGCCGGCGGAGCGTGTTCTTCACCTCCACCGTGACCGTCACTTGCCGCGCGAGCGACACGGTCTCCGGCGCCTCGCGCTTCACCTCGACTCCGGCGCGCCACACCATCGCGAGATCGATCAGCGCGAGCACCACCAGCACCGCGTTGGTCACCAACAGCGCGGGCAGCGTGCTCGGCTCGGCCACGGTCACGAGCGCCAACGCCAACGGCGCCAGCAACGCGAGCAGCAGCGATCGACCGGGGATGAAACGCATCGTCTACTTCAGCGCTCAGTGATCCGAGCGCCCCCCTCCGCCGGACAGCGGACCCATCCCCGTGGGCGGGATCGTGTCCGGATCGAGCCCGGCCGGGCGCGCGGGCGCCGAGCCCGAGGGTGCGTGCGCGGGGCGCGCCGGCGCGGAGGGCGCCGGGTCCATGTCGAGCTGCGTCTGGTCCTGCCCGGGCGGCGGCGCCGCCCAACCCTGGTGTCCCTGCGCGCGCGCCGGCGCCTGCGCGGAGTGCGGCGCGTGCGCGGGGGCGTGGTGCGGCGCCTGCGCCGGGCGGTGTCCGGCCGAAGCCGTCGGCCGATGCGACTCACCCATCCCCGGCACCTGCGTCTCGTGGAGCACCGACGCCACGACCTCGTCGGTCGTCACACCTTCGATCTCCGCGTCGGGCTGCAGGATGATCCGGTGCCGCAACACCGCCGCGCCGTGTGTCTTCACGTCGTCCGGCACCACGAAGTTGCGACCCTGCACCGCCGCCTCGACGCGCGCCGTCTGGAGCAACGCGATCGCCGCGCGCGGTGACGCGCCGATCTGCACCGCGCGGTGGCGACGCGTCACGCCGACGAGATCCGCGATGTAGCTGATGATCTTGTCGTCGACCTGCACCTGCGAGATCGCCCGCTGCATCTGCACGAGGCCCTGCGCGGTGGTGATCCGTCGCAGCTTGGCCGCGTCCAGCTCGGCCGCGTCGAACCCGTCGCGCACGTTCCTCAGGAGCTGCTCTTCGACCTCCTTCACCGGGTGCTTGATCAACACCTTGAAGAGGAAGCGATCGAGCTGTGCCTCCGGGAGCGCGTACGTCCCCGCGCTCTCGAGTGGGTTCTGCGTGGCGAGGACGAAGTACGGGCTCGGCAGCGGGTGCGTCACGCCGTCCACCGTCACGGAGCGCTCCGCCATCGACTCCAGCATCGCCGACTGCGTCTTCGCCGGCGCGCGGTTCACCTCGTCCGCCAACAGGATGTGCGTGAACACCGGCCCGTGCTTGAACTCGAACTCACCCTTCTGCGTGTTGTAGAGCGTCGAGCCCGTCACGTCGGAAGGCATGAGATCGGGCGTGAACTGCACGCGCCGGAAGTGACAGCCCAGCACCTGGCCGAGCGTCCGCACCAGCAGCGTCTTGCCGACGCCGGGCACGCCCTCGAGCAGCACGTGACCGCGCGCGAGCATCGCGACGAGGACGTTGCTCAGGACTTCGTCCTGACCGACGAAGACCCTGCGGACCTCGTCCTCGATCGCTTCGAACATCTGACTGACTTGGCTCAGCTCCACGAATTCCTCCGCGTACTCATGACTTCATGTCCTTCCTGAACGACCGGCGCTTCTTCTGGGCCAGCTCGGCGCGACGCCCCCCCAAGAGGCGTGAGAGTGTCTGGAGCATTCGATCGCTCGAAGGCTCCGGGTCGGTGGTGCGCGGCGCACCCAGCTCGCTCTTGCCTTCGATCCCCAGACGCAGCGCCGCGCGCACGTCGTCTTCCGGCAAGTCGTGTTTCTCGGCGAGCTCGCGCGCGGCGGCGGCCCAACCGCCGTCACCACGCACGCGATCGCGATTGCGCATCACCACGAGCCGAGCGAGCGCCGTCGCCGAGTGCGTGAGCCCTGGCTTCCCGCAGCGCGCGTACTGACGACCGATCGCTTCGACGTGCTCGACGAACGCCTTGTGCTCGCGCGTCTCGCGATCGCGCAGCGGCCCGAACGCCGCGCCGAGGAACACGTACAGGAGCCCGAGCGAGACGAGCCCCTGCAACAACAACGGCAGGAGATTCGACGCAGCGAGCGGCTTCACGGGGCTCTTCGGCATCCCGCCTCCGCCTCCGCCCTCGCCGCCGGACATCCAACGGTCGAGGCGGTCCGCGAAGAGGACGCGACCGTGCATCGGCGCGAGCGTCGCGAAGAGCGCCCCGACGAAGCGCGCGTTCTCGCGCCGCGTGAGCGACGCGTTCGTGAACAGATCGCGATCCGAGAACACGTACATGCAGCCGCTCAGCCCGCCCGTCGCGTTCTCGCGGTGCGCCGTGAACGCGGGACCGACGAGCGCGGTCGTACTCCCCTGCGTGCGGAGCAGCGGCTCGAGGTGGAGGCGGTCCTTCGCGATCGGCGTATAGCCCGCGTCGCCCGACCACGCGATCCGGTGCCCGTCCGGGATGATGACGCGATCGCGCGCGAGTTGATCCGACAGATCGTACAGCTTCCGCTGACACGACGAAGACTGCGCATCGATCGGGAGCTCGAGCTGGACCGCTGTGCGCTCCTCGCGGATCGGCCCGACCGTCGAGGTGTTCGGGAGAATGTGCTTCGCGGTGCCGAGATCGTCGATCACCACGAGCGAGATGCCGCGGTCGAGGAGCTCGTCGACGACGAGGTCCTTCGGGAACCGCCCCGTGCGCGACGCCGAAGTCCGGAACACCACGACCTCGACGTCCGACTCCACGGCGTCGAGCGGCTGGAGCAACACCTTCGGGTGCAGGCCCGCCGCGCGCAGCGTCGGGACGAGCGCGCTCAACCCGGCCGGCGCGTGCGAGTAGAACGCGCGCGAGTCCTCTTCCTGGTTCGGGCAGCCCTGGAGCGTGGCGGACATCGCCGCGAGCAGTACGAGCGTGGCCGCCCCGGTGAACGACGGCGGCGGCTGACTGCTGTTCGGGACGAGCAGCGCGCGGCCCTCGGCGAGGCGCTCGCGGAGCTCGGTCTCGTCGACGCGCCCGTCGCCGAATCGCACGCGCTCCGTCTGGTTCGCGACGCCGCGGAACAGCGCGGCGAGCGGCTTGTGGCGCCGGATGCTCCGCAGGTAGTCGCCGTTCGTCTTCGACGGGTGGTACTGCGCGAGCCCCTCGTCGTCGAGGTGACGGAGCACCGCGAGGTGCAACAGGATCGCGGCCTCTTCGCGATCACCGCGCGCGAGTGAGCGCTCCGCGAGCTTGAGCAGCACGTGCGAGCGCGCCTCCGGGAGCGACTGGAGATCGAGCGCGGCTTCGTCGATCTCGTCCTCCGCGAGGTCGAGCTCCGAGCGCTCCCAACCCGCGCCGAGGATCGACTTGCCGAACACGAAGATCAGTACCGCGATCACGATCGCGAGGAGCGTGTACGCGAGCGCCGGCGGCAGACGCGGGACGGAGATCTGCGTCGGCTTCTTGCGCGGGCGCGCCTGCCCGGAGCCGTTCTTGCCCTGACCGCTGCCTTCGAAGCGCCCGAAGATCGCGCGGCCCTGGTACTCAGGCCACGGGCAGCTCTCGAGCGCCGCCGGGCAGACGTCCTTCGACGAGGCGTCGATGATGCTGCACAGGTCCGACGCCACCACGCCGCCCTCGCCGTAGTCCTCCTCGTGGCAGAACCGGTACGCGGTGCGGTCGAACTCTTCGGCGCGCCACAGCGTCGCGCGCGCGGCGACCTCGTCGACCGGCGGCGGGGGCGCGAGGGTGACGACTGCTTCCTCTTCGGCGTCGGGCTCCGGGGCCTCGGCGTCGACCGGTTCGGGCTCGTAGTCGGGCCGGACGATCGAGAAGGTGACGCGGTACGTGCCCATCCGCACCGTCGCGCCCTCCGGGACCACCTCCTCGGAGGT
>JAUHYN010000274.1 GCA_030426505.1 bacterium
CCGCGCACTCCACGGCCTGGTCGCGCTCGTCGGACATGTGGATGACGATGACCGCCGCGTCCTCGCGGAGGCGCTCGCCGTCCACGGCCGCGCCCGCCGCGGTCGCGGGGAGCGCGCGATCGATCGCGAGGATGCCGGTCTCGAGCCCCGGCTCCCAACCGCCGTCGGCGCCGACCACGATGTCGCGGCGGAACTGCTCCATGTCGGCCGTGAAGCCGTCGCCCTCGAGGCGGCCGCGGCGCGGGTCGTTCTCGTTCTGCGCGCGCGTTCGCGTGACGCCGAGGCGGAAGTCGACTTCGGCGAGCGCGAGCACTTCCTCCATCGCGTCGGCCGCGGCGCGCACGGCCATCTGGTCGTCTTCCATCGAACCGCTGTCGTCGACGACCCAGAGGATGTCCGCCTTCGACTGCTCCTTCGCGATGAACTGATCGCAGACGTGGCGCGTGAACGATCCGTGCCGCGCGACGTTGGTGCCGTCGGTGAGCTCTTCGATCCGGATGAGCTGGTCGCCGGTCGGCTCCTCGCCGATCACGACCGCGGCGACCAACACGAAGTGGTTCGCCTCGCGACGAATGGTGAGCAGGTTCAACGTGAGGTCACGCCCCGCCGTCCCCTGCCCGGCCGGCAACGTCCCGGTGAGCTGCGCGCCCGAGAGGAACGACGACGCGAGCTGGTTGATCACGTCGGACGCCGCGACCATCTGACCCGCGCGGATCCGGAAGCTCGCTTGCTCGGCGTCGAAGCCCTCCGCGGTGACGAAGGCGCGCGTGCGCTGCGCTTCGATCTGGCCGAGCGCCGCGATCGAGACGCGCCGCTCGTAGTCGCGCTGTGCGGACGGCGTCGCGACGCCGCTCGCGGGGCGCTTGCCGATCAACGTGGCGGCGATGCCGTGGTCCGGATCGTAGAAGACGGCGCCCGGCGCGCGGTCGTCCACGGTGCGGAGCGTCGCGCGGTCTCGGACCTCGGCGTCCGCGAGCAACATCGCGTCGGCGCCGGGGATGTCGTAGACGAAGAACGGCCGGTCGTTGCCCGGCGCGCACGCGAGCGTGGAGACCTCGTCGCCGTCCGGGATGCCGTCGCCGTCGGTGTCCCCGGTCGTCGGATCCGTCTCGCCGGGATCCACGACCCCGTCCTGGTTCCGATCCTCGGTCTGATCCGGAATCGAATCCTGGTCGGTGTCGATCCGATCCGGCGGCAGCCCCGCGTTCGGATCGCTCTTGCAGCTCGGCGCCGCGAGCACGAACGCGAACGACGCCGCGGCTACGATCATCGACCGACTGAACGCTTGTTTGATCCCCTGACCCGTCATGGCGGCGATTTACTCCGCAATTCGGGGACCTTCGCGATCCTCTGATGCTTTTGACCCGCACTGGGGAGGCCACTCCTCACTTTCGGTCGATTCTCCCGCGCACCGAGACCTCGAGCCCTCGACCGACGGGTCGTGCGGGCCGAGCGCCGCAGCCCATTGAACTCTCCTGAATAAGCTCGCCGACGTGACCGCACGGAGCCTGTGATGACTCGACCGACCCTGACCTCGATCGCCGCGCTCGGACTCCTCATCGCCTGCGGCTCGACCGATCGCACCGACGATCCACCGGACCACACCACCCCGCGCGACGGCGGCGCCGTGACCTCGGACGCCGGCCCCGCAGACGCCGGCGAACGCGACGGCGGAGCGCTCGACGGCGGCGCCCTCGACGGCGGCACACGCGACGGCGGCACACGCGACAGCGGCCCTCCGCCTCCGCGCGTCTGCGAGCGCGTCCGCGCGACGCGACTCGCCGTCACCGGCGCAGGGCTCCAAATCGCCGGCCTCGTCGCGGTCGACGACGGCTACCTGCTCGTCTTCGAGCGCTACGAAGAGGTCGACACACGGCACGCGATCAAACTCGACCGCGACGGCGCGATCGTCGGGGCCGAGCAAGACCTCGGACCTGTCGTCGACGATCGCGCGTCGGTTGTCGCGGACGGCGACGGCGCCGCGTTCGTCGCCACGCGCCCCCTCGCCGGACTCGCCCTCACGCGCGTCGACTCGAATGGCGCCGTCATCGGAGCGCCCATCACCATCGGCCCGCTCGGCTCCTCCACGAACTCCGCACTCGCTCGCACCGACGACGGCTTCGGCGTCACCTACTCCATTGGAGAAGCAGGCTTCGACCACCAGGTGTTCTTCCGGCGACTCGACGCCACCGGTCAGCCCGTCGCCCCCGCGGTACCGCTGACGGACGGCTCCGAGCTCGACTTCTCGACGGCCATCGCGTGGAACGGCAGTCACTTCGGCGTCGCGTTCCAACGTCAGATCGATCGCAGCACCCAACGCGTCTACTTCCGACTGCTCGACGAGGACGGCGTCCAGCAGACCACGACGAGCTCGATCCCCGACGACGTCTTCGCGACGACCCCGTCCTTGAGCAGCGACGGCGACGGGTTCCTCCTCGGGACGAGCGTCCGCGGGACCGCCGGACAGCTCCGCCGCCTCGCCGCGAACGGCGATCCGATCCAAGTATTGATGCCGACCGGCATTCGCCCCGAAGTCGTCTGGGATGGCGCGCGCTACGTCTTCGCCACAACCTGGTTCGAGCTCCCGCTCGACCTCTGGAGCCTCGCGCCCAACAGCATCCCGGTGCGCCTCGCGAGCAACGTCGCCGAAGAGTCGTTGACCAGCAACAACCCGCGCCTCGCGTGGGACGGCCTGGGCTACGCCCTCGTGTGGACGCAACGACCGGTGGTCGGCGGAGACACCGTGGCCTTCTTCGCGCGCGAGTGCCCGTGAGGACGCGCTAAGAGCCCGCAGCGAAGAGCTTCCAGTCCGCAGCAAGATCTCCCGAGCGCATCCGGCGCAGAAGCGTCGCACCGAGGAGATGCCGGCTGCCCGCTGGTCGCTGAGCGCTAGACGGAGGCGTCACGCGAATGCGGTGACGACCGACGGCTGTGGCCTACTTCTTCTTCTCGAGCAGCGCGTCGCGCACCGCGGCGTAGTCGTCGAGGCTCGGCTCCGAGAAGCCAGAGATGCGCTCGACGCGGCCATTCTTTCCGCCGTCGTCCGGGGCGTAGTCGAGGAACGCGCGTTGGATGCGCAGCCGCTCGGCCTCCGGCACCCGCTCCGGGACGACGATCGCCTGGTGCGGCGCGCGCGCGATGATCGCGAGCTGCCTGAGCCGCGCGACGGGAATGCCCGCGCGGTCCGCGCCGAGGAACCCGCCGGAGTAGGTCGCCGTCCCGTCGCACTTCTCGGAGACGACGTCGCGGAGCGCCTGCATGTGACTGCCGGATCGGTGCAGCTTCACATCCGCGTCCGGATCGAGCCCCGCGCGCCGGAGCGCGAGGCGCAGGAACAAGTACCCGGTCGTCGACTTGTCGTCCGGGTAACAGAGCCGCAGCCCCTTCAGCTCCTCGATGCGCGTCACCGGCGACGTGTCGAGCACGTAGAGGATGCTGTCGTTGCCGGTCGAGCCCTGGACCTCCTTCGTCGCGATCACCGCGAGGTCCGGCGCGCGCGCGCGCGTCTCGACGAGCAGGTACGGCGGCATCGACGCCACCTCGACCTCGCCGCCGAGCACCTGCGCCTGGAGATCCGCGTACGAGTCCGCGACCGCGAACGTCACCGGGCGATCGAGCGCCGTCGAGAGCCACGCGCGCAGCGCCTCCACGTCCTCGAGCATCAACTTCGCGTCGGCGGTCGGCGCGAACGCCATCGTCAACGGCGGCCCGCTCGGCCCCAACACCCGGTCCGCACCGCCCACTGCGACCCCCAACGCGAGACCGAGCGTCGCGAGCCCCGCGGCGACCCACCGACCGCGCCTCGAAGACGCGCCCGGCGCCAACACCCGCGTCGGATCCACCGCGACCGAGGGCGCCGAAGTCAACGCGTCCGGCGAAGCGCGCGGCGGCAACACCGGCTCCCCCGGATCGCGCCGCGCGCGGTGCCGCAACTCGGCCTGACGCCTCAGCTGCGCGTCGCCGAGCAGCGGCCGCACGAACGCCGCGACGTCGTCCGCGCTGCACGCGATGTCCTGGGACGCGCACGCGTCGAGCAGCTCCTTGCGGAGCTCGTCGGCCGTCGCCTGGCGATCCTCTTTGGCCGGCGACAGGGCCTTGGCGAGGATCTCGAGGACGCGCTTCGGGACGTCGTCCCGGAACTCGCGGAGGTCGCGGCGCTCACCGTTGATGATCGCGTGCAGCGCTTCGAGCTCGCTCTTTCGTTTGAATAGACGGTCTGACGCCAAGGTCTCCCACAGCACCACGCCGAGCGCGAAGACGTCGGTGCGCCGGTCGAGCGGCTCCTGCTTGCACTGCTCCGGCGACATGTAGTGGACCTTGCCCTTGAGCCCGCCGGTCCGCGTGGCGTCCTCGCGATCCACGGCCTCGGTCGCCTTCGCGATCCCGAAGTCGAGCAACTTCACGTGCCCGTCGCTCGTGATCATCAAGTTGTGCGGCGAGATGTCGCGGTGGACGAGCCCGAGCGGCCGCCCCTTCGGATCCGTCAGCTCGTGCGCCGCGTGCGCGCCCGCGCAGGCCTGCACCGCGATCCCGACGGCCGCGCCGACCGGCACACGTTGGTTCGCCTCGATCGCCGCGACGATCACCTCGCGCGCCGAGCTCCCCGCGATGTACTCCATCGCGAGGAACGGGGTGTTGTGCTCGTCTTCGGCGAGCTCGAACACCTGCACGACGTTCGGGTGATTGAGCCGCGCGACGTACCGCGCCTCGGCGAGGAACATCGAGACGAACGACGGCTGCGCCGCGAGCTGCGGGAGGATGCGCTTCACGACCGCGAGCCGCTCGAAGTCTCCGACCGCGCGCTCGTAGCAGGCGAACACCTCCGCCATCCCACCGACGGCGAGCCGATCGATCACCTCGTATCGACCGAGCTGCCGGGGGATCGGTCCGACCGAGCCGGACGGGCGCCGAGGCGCCTCGGTCTCGGAGATCGCCACGCCCTCATCCTACCCTCCGGAGGCCCCGACGCGAGAGGGCGCTCCGGAGCGCGCAGGCGAGCCGGTACGAATCGGCCCGCCCGGCCCGTGTGCGCCTCACGTGGTGATGCGCCCGGTGTGGGCGCGACGACTCAGCCCTTCGCCGGCGGCGGCGGCGGCGGCTGTGAAGGCGCCCCGTTCGACTTGCTCATCGTGCAGCTGCCGTCGAACGTCACGCCCTTCTCGATCTCGAGCGCCGGCGTGTGGACGTTGCCCTTGAGACGGCCCGGCGCCTTGATCTGCACCGACTCCTTCGCGTGGACGTCGCCCTCGACGCTGCCGTTGATGACGACGCTGCCGACGTGCAGGGTCGCCTTCACTTCGGCGCCCGGCCCGATCAGCAACAGATCGTTCGTCTGAATCTCGCCCTCGAAGCGGCCGTCGATGCGCACTGCGCCCTCGAAGGTCAGCTTCCCGGAGAAGCGCGCCTCGCGCCCGAGAATGGTGTGTGCATCCGCTGGATTGATTCGCGCAGAAGACACCGAGTCCTCCCGTTTCCCGCCCATGATCGCCATCGGTCTTCGTGTTCCCTTCCCGCGCGGTATCAGCCCTTGAGGTGCGTGATCAACCGCTCGAGCTCCTCCACCGAGGTGAAGTCGATCTCGATTTTGCCCCGCCGCCCCTGCGGCAAGATCCTGACCTTCGTCCCGAGCGAACGACGAAGGTCTTCCATCACCCGCCGCACCGCCGGTTCACCGCCCGGCAGCTGCGCGTAGGCGTCGGCCGCGGCCGGCTTCTCGCCGCCGTCCTCCGACCCCTCCTTGCGCGCGCTCCGGACGAGGCGCTCGACCTCGCGCACGGAGAGCCCACGCTTCACGACGTCGCGGCCCATCTTGACCATCGCGTCCGGTGAGTCGAGCGACAGGAGGCTCCGCGCGTGGCCCATCGACAGCGCGCCCGCGATGACCTGGCGGCGCACCTCGTCGGGGAGGCGGAGCAGGCGCAGCGCGTTCGCGATGGTCGAGCGGTCCTTGCTCACCCGCACCGCGAGCTTCTCCTGCGTCATCCCGGAGGCGTCCAGCAGGCGCTTGTACGCCTCGGCCTCTTCGATCGGGTTGAGGTCCTCGCGCTGGATGTTCTCGATCAGCGCCCACTCGAAGACCTCGGCGTCCGCGAGGTCCTTCACGATCACATCGACCGTCTTGAGGTTCGCGCGCTGACACGCGCGCCAGCGGCGCTCGCCCGCGATGATCTCGAACGCCGACCCGCGCTTGCGCACGAGCACCGGCTGCATCAATCCGTGTTCGCGGATCGACTCCGCCAGCTCTTCGAGCGCGGCGTCGTCGAAGGTCTTGCGGGGCTGGTTGCGGTTCGGGCGGACGTCTTCGATCGGAACGCTGAGCACGCCGCGCTTGTCGTCGCGCGCGGCGGGGGACTCGGTGGTGGTGGTGGTCGCGGTCGCAGCTTTCTTCTGAGGGATCAGAGCGCCGAGACCTTTGCCGAGTGCCTGTCGCTTTTGCGCCGGAGGAGACATGGGGGCGCACGAACCTAACCAATGAAACGCGACTCGGCTACTGTCGATCCGAGTTGTCGCTGCATGTCGCCGGTGTGTGTCAGGATTCGGAAGCGAGGCGCTTCCGGCAGTTGGCGCAGAACGAAGCGCCCTTCTTGTCGGTGTCCTGAATCGTCGCCGAGTAGAACATCACGCAACGATTGTTCGGGCACTGCGCGAGCCCGCGGATCAAACCGATCTGGTGGATCGCCTCGGCGATGAGACGTTTGACGAGCAGCTCGCGCCGCGCCTCGGCCGTCCCCGACTCGGGCTTGAGCCGAGTGAGGCTGATGATCGCGGAGCGCGTGCTGCGATCCGCCTCGCCGAAGATGAACGGGACTTCAGGGACGAACAGGTCGACGTCGACCAGACCGATCGCCGCGTCCCACCGCGAATCGCGCAGCGTCTCCACGCGCTTGAGGATCGCGGCCGAGTGGTACTGCCCGCGGGTGGGGTTGTACGCGTACTTCGGGACCGGCAGCGGCTTGTGCATGGCCGTGCTCCGGCGGAACGTCTCCTCGACGACCGGCCGGATGGCCTCGAACAGCGACTCGTCGATCTTGCCGACGGGGATCAGGACTACGGGCGCATCGGCGCCGGGGCGAATCTCGTCTTCGTCCTGGGGCTCGGGTGGGAGCGGCTCCGCCGGGAGATCTCCCGAGAGGTCTTCAGGCGCATCCGCGCCGGGGAACTGCCGCCTGCGGGAGCGATTTCGCGCGGAAGACGTCTTCATGAGCGACGCAGGATGCTGGCAGCCGGTCGCCCCTCTGGCAACAAGAAATGACTCGGGCTAACCTCGATGGGACCGCCTTCTCGCGATGCTCCCGGGCTTCAATCACAACATTCGGTACAAGGACCGCGTCTTCCACGTCCAAACCGAGGACAACGGACTGAAGCAGCCACGCCTGATCACGCAAGTGTTCGTGGACGGGCACATCCTCGCCATCGAGAAGTCCGAGTACGGCGACATCGTCACCTCCTACGCCAACGACGAGGAGGAGCGCGACCAGAAGATCCGCACGAAGATGCAGGATCAACACAAACGCCTCCTGAAGAACCTGGTCGGGGGGCTGTACGACGACAAGATCGAGATCTACCTGGGCGGCGAGACGACCCTCGTCCCCCACCACCCGGACATCCCGACCGCCGCGATCCACGAGGCCCTGGCCCTCCCGAGCGCGCCGATGCACCCGGACGGCCTCACCCAGGAGCTCGAAGCCATCATCATCGAGGCGCCCGAGGAGATCTCGCCCGAGAGCCTCCTCGACCCCGACTTCCTCGAGGAGATCGGGGCCGCCGTCGAGGCCGAGACCCGGCGCGACGCGCCCGAGCGTCCCCCCACCCCGATCCACAGCCTGTCGAGCGACCTCGGCCTCGACCCCCCGCGCACGAACGACAACGGCGACTTCCTCTCCGTCCTCGACCAGGAGATGAAGAAGCAGCTCCCGTTCGAACCGAAGCCGCCGATCGCGGACGACGAAGCGCCGACCACACGCCCCGCGAAGGTCGTGGGCCGACCGCTCCGCCCCCCGCGCCGTCGGAACGAGCCGGGCTCCGCCGACACCGTCGTGGACTTCGGGCTGCCCGCCGCGCTCCGCGACACGCTCGAGCGCCCCGGCCCCAAACCGCGACCGCGCAGCGACAACGAGACGCTGCTCGACATGGAGCTGCGCAACGTCGCCGCGAAGCTGCGCCCGATGACGCAGATGCGGATCGACGACGACACCGCGCTCGAGACGGACGCCGCCGCGCTCCAACGGGACATCGCGGCGCAGCGCAATCGCCTCCGCACTCCGGATGAAGCGCCGACGGAAGAGGAAGAGATCGTCGTGAGCGAACGCTCGCTCGACGAAGTGATCCTCAGCTACCTCTCCGACGACCCCGACGCCTGACGACGAATCGGCGCGACCGGCTTCATGTCGTCGAACAGCGCTTCGCGATACTTCGTGAGGAGCGACTCCGCGTGTGCGCGCGTCGCCGCGCTCACTTCGAGACGCGGCTTCGCGACGCCGCCGATCACTCGGCCCTGTCGCGCGATCACCGTCGGCCCCGTGATGAACAGCGGGACGGCGGTCGGGTTCTGGAAGAGGAAGAAGTTGTTCCCCACGAGCTCGAGGGTCGTCTCGCCCTCGAAGCGCTGCCACGTGATGTCGCCGAGCTTCGTCGACTCACCGACCGGCACGAGCTGCGCGAACGCGTCGAGCTGCGTCCGCGCCAACGCGAAGATCAGCGCTTCGACCTGACCGGTCGTGTCGCCGCGCCACCCGATCCACGCAGACGCGGTCGTCATCCCGGGCTCCGCCTGGATGAACACCACCGCCTGATCGTTCCCCGCGAGCTCGAACGCCGGCTGACGCGTCGGCGTCTCTGCGAAGTGCCGCGTCGCCGACTGCGACCCGTTCGAGAACGGGCCCACCGTCGAGAGCGAGGTGAGGTTCGGATTCATCACGAGGTTGTCGGGCGGCGAGTCACCGAGCAGAGAGAATTCGACCAGCCGACGCGCGGGCGCCGCGTCGACGACGCCGCCGTCCCGCGGGCTCCCTCCGTCGCGGACGACTGCGACGCCTCCGTCACGCTACGGCTCGACCGGCCCGAC
>JAUHYN010001410.1 GCA_030426505.1 bacterium
GCTTGAACTCCTCGATCGAGATCTCGCGGAACTCGCGCCACGCGGCGAGTGCGGCGTCCTCGCCGTCCTCCATCGCCTTGAGGAACATGCGCGCCTCGCGGTCGAGCGCTTCCACGCCGGGGAGCTCCGCGGCGGCGGCCTTCGCGGCGTCCTCGAGCATCGCGATCTGCGCGGAGAGATCGTCGAGCGGCGCGTCGTCCGCGAGATCGAACCGCTGCCTCAGCTTCTTCTCGAGCCCCTTGATCGACTTCTTCGCCTTCTTCGCGGCCTTGGGATCCGAGTCGTCGCTCGCCGCCGCGCGCGCTTCGTCGAGCGCCGCGATCATCTTCCGCGTGTCCTCCGGCGCCGCCATCGCGGCTTTGCGCCGGCCGACGTCCGCCTCCGC
Organism: bacterium; assembly: GCA_030426505.1. Lineage (GTDB taxonomy): Bacteria > Myxococcota > Kuafuiibacteriia > Kuafuiibacteriales > Kuafuiibacteriaceae > JAUHYN01. The sequence continues at coordinate 386 of JAUHYN010001410.1, forward strand.
GTTCGACTTCACGTAGACGTCGACGAGGTGCTTCGCGTCCGCGCGCCGCGCGGGATCGCCGTGCCGCGCGAACCCGGTCGCGAGCAGGCCGAACTGTTTGCCCCAGTCTCCGAGGTAGTTGATGCCCACGACCTCCCAGCCGCGCGCCGCGTGAAGGCGGCCGATGGCGGCGCCGATCACCGTGGAGCGGAGGTGGTGGTACGCGAGGGGCTTCGCGATGTTCGGCGACGAGAAGTCGATCACCACGCGCTTGCCCGCGCCCTCGGCGCCGGTCCCGTAGGCGTCCTCGCGCGCGAGCGGCACCACGGTCTTCGCGAGGAGCGCCGGCGCGAACGTGACGTTGACGTACGGGCCGACCGCCTCGACCGAGGCCCAGTGGGGATCTTGTCCGATCGCCGCGGCGACCTCGGTCGCGATCTGCGGGGGCGCCTTCTTCAGCTTCTTCGCGACGGCGAAGCACCCGAGCGCGAGGTCCCCGCGGTCGCCCTCCGCCTCGCGGACCTGCTTCGTGAGGAGCGGTAGATCTTCGGCGGCGAGACCGAGCGCGGTGCGCGCGGACTCGGCGAGGTGCGCTTCGAACTGAGCGAGGGGCGAGGTCATCGCCCCTCGTTACGAAAGGGTCGGGTGGGTTGGCAATTCAGAACACGAACTTCGCCACGCGCGTGGTGGTCTCGTTGCTCGCGTAGGCCGGGAAGCCGAGGCGGCGCGCCTTCGCGGCGACGCACGGTGCGACGGCGTTCGCCGTGGAGTTGCTCGCGTCGACGACCTTCGCGCTCTTCACGGCGCCCGAGTTGTCGATCGACATCTCGACCGAGAACGCGCCGCCGCTCTGCACGCGCTGCGTGGCGACGCAGGTGCGCACGCCCGTCCAGTCGTCGATGGTCGCGTTGAAGCTCGCGTCGGAGAGAATCCACGGGAGCAGCGCGTCCTCGGCTTCGTCGAGCGCGAGCTCCACGACCTCGTCCACGACGGGGGCGGGGGCGCGGCGCACGGTCTTCTTCTTCACGACCGGGGCCGGGGCGACCTCCGGCGGAGGCGCCGCGACGAACCGGACCGCGGTGAACCGCGCCTCGTGGAACGTCGGCTCGGCCAGCTCGACCGGGGCGGGCCCCAGGCAGGCGACCGTACCGGCGGCGAAGAGGGAGAGGGTGAGGAGCGTACTGCGCGTCTTCATCTCACGGGTTACAGACGTGCGAGGCCGCCGTTTTTGTGAAGTGTGCGCGCCCTCGCGTCCCACGCGCTGGACTTACCCGGGAGAATCGCACGCTCCGCCGCCCCAACCACCCCTTGGCAGGGGCTCGCCGCGCAGGCAAACGCACACCCGCAGTGTTCGGACGCAACAAGGATGGGCTCACCCCGGAAGCCGTGACGGAGCGGCTCGAGAAGGTCATCGACCCGGAGCTCGAGAAGGGGCTCGTCGAGGCCGGCATGGTCAAGGACGTGAAGGTCGAGGCCAAGCGTGTGCGCATCGGCATCGAGCTCCCGAC
>JAUHYN010001411.1 GCA_030426505.1 bacterium
CGCGGTCGGCATCACGGGTTCGTACATCTGGGACTCGCGCAGCAGCTCCGCGAACACCGGGCTGGGTGCCTCGGGCTCGCCGCGGATCACGACCGGCGGTGCGGACACCGGCTCGCCGCGGATGACCGCGGGCGTTGAAGCGGCCGCGAAGGTCCGCGCGGGCTCGCGCGGTGGCGCCGCGTCCTCGGCCGCGGCGGGCGCCGCTCGGCCTCGCGCGATCGACGGCGCGACCGGGCGCGGCGCGGGGACCGTCGGCTCCGGCTCGCCGCGCACCACGATCGGGAGGTCGTCGTGCGGCTCGAAGCCGACCGGCGGATCGGTGTCCGGCTCGGCGTCGTCGGTGGATGGTTCGGCGGGCTTCGATCGCGACGGCGCGGACGGGAGCGTCCCGTCCTCCCAGTGCAGGCGACCGGTCGGCTCGAAGAGGTGCGCCTTCACGGCGGTCTCGGGGCCCGACACCTCGAGCTTGCAGCGCGTCAGATCCGCGACGACCCGCGCGGTCACCATCGCGACGTCCTGCGACGGCGCCTCTCCCAACCCGATCCGCGCCCCGCCCTTCAGTTCCAGGACGAGACAGAACCGGCCGTCGACCTGGGGGCGGATGCGGACCCGCTCCGCCGACGCGAGCGGATAGGAAGCGAGGAGCGAACCCCCGAGATCACGCCGCGGGTGCGCCGCGCGTACGTGGATCGCCCGAACCTTCGCGTTCAGATGGATCGTTTCCCGCGCTAGGCGAATCACGACCGAGTCGTCCGGCAGAATCGAAGTACTCATGCTGAAGTTGGCAGGCGACCTCGAAGCCCTCTAACGTCGGGGGGTTGGTCGCGATCCCTCCCGACGTGCGTCCCGACCTCGCTGAACGCTACCGCCAACTTCGTCCGTTCGACGAAGCGGAGGTCGCGCTCGTGCGGGCGCTCGTGGAACGCCCCGACCGACTGCCCCGCACACATGAAGTCCTACTCCGCCAGGCGCTGAATCTTGCCCGCCTCTGGGTGATTTCTTCGAAAGAGCCCGTGGTGGTCGGGCCGCAGCTCGGCGCGTTCCGCGATCGCGTGCGCCCGTTCGCCGACCGGCTGGTCCGCGCCAAGGGCCTGGACCCGCGGGCGCTCGGCTCCGACGCCCAAGCGCTCGAGCCGATCCTGAAGGCGACGCGCGACAGCCTCCGCTCCCAGTTCCTCGGCCGCCTCGATCTCGCGGACCTCGATCGCGAGCTGACGGAGAAGGCGCTCGTGCTCGCGGTCGGCGGCGGGGGTGGGTGCGGCTACGTACACCTCGGCACCTTCAGCGTGCTCGAGTCGCTCGGCCTCACCCCCAAGCTGATCTCCGGCTCGAGCATCGGCTCCATCCTCGGTCTCTTCCGCGCGCGCGAGGTCCACTACCGCGACGAGACGGTCCGCGCCGTCACGCACGGGCTCACGTTCAAGAAGATCTTCCGCATCCTCGACGCCGAGACGCGCTACGCGATGCCCGGCGCGCTGCGCCTGTACCTGCGCTCCGCGCTGTCGCGGTTCTTCATCGGTATGGACGGCGACACGCAGCGCCTCGAGGACATGCCGATCCCGTTCATCTGTGTGGTGACCGGCGTGCGCCGCGAGGCGGTGCGTCGCGTCGACGAGTACGAGCGGATGTTCCGCCGCGAGATGCGGCGCGGCGCGTTCGGTCGGCTGCTCCACCTCAAGGACATGATGAGCAACGTGGTGTCGCTGCTCTCGGAGATGATCGCGTCCGGCGCACTCACGCAGATCCCGCTCGGCGCCGAGGCGATGTCGCGCCCGTTCGACGTGATCGACGCGGTCGGTTTCTCGTCCGCGCTGCCGGTGGTCATCCAGTACGACATCACCCGCGACGACCCGCGGATGCACTCGATCATGC
>JAUHYN010000275.1 GCA_030426505.1 bacterium
TGATCGACAACGCCGGCTCGGATCGCTAGAACGGCGGGCGTGACGGAGCAGCGCGAGCCCGAGATCCCGGAGGAGGACGTCGGCCCCTACGGCTTGCGCGGCAAGCACACGCCGCCGCTCTACCGGATGTTCGGCGGCTACGGGATCATCTTCGCCGCCGTGATCTTGCTGCCGCTGGTCCTGTTCGTGCTGATTCGCTTCGTCATCCTCTGATCCGCCGCGAAACCGCGCCGCGCGCCAGGGTGACTTCGACTTGCCCCGGGCGTGACCGATGGGTTCAATTCAGGACGTGACGAAGTCTGTCGGGGTCGGTCAGGGCGCCACGCAGCGGATCCAGGAAGGCGACACGGCTCCGCTCCCCGAGGAGCAGACGGTCGCGCCGCTCGAGACCGGCGAGGCCCCCGCCGACGGCAGCGAAGAGGCGCTCGCGCACCAGCGCCTCACGCAAGGCCCGCAGGGGATGAGCTACGCCGAGTTCCGCGCGAAGTACGACACCGGACAGGACAGCCTCTGGGCGCTCGTCGGCCTCGAGGAAGCGGACGGCACCGTCACCGCGAAGGAGGTCCAGAAGGCGGGCGGCTTCCAACCGCTCAGCCGCGACCTGCGCGCGATGCGCCCGAGCGATCGCGCCGCCGCGATGAACATGCTCGACGGCGAGGCGAAGGCGCAGCTCGAGATTCACGCGCCGCCTCCGCCGCCGCCCGCGCGTCCCCCGATGGGCCCGCCGATGCAGCACACGCGGCCGCCCGTCGTTCCGCCGGAAGAGCCCGTGCATGTCCCGGCCGGCTACAAGGACGCGCCGTCCACCGCCGACGTCCTCGCCGGCGAGGGCCTCATGAAGCGCGGAATGGCCGGCGCGTCGGTGCGCGACGTCCAGCGCAAGTTGATCGAAGAGGGCCACCTCCCGGAGACGAACGCGCGCGGCGGCAGCAACGCGCGCGGCGTCTTCGACCTCACGACCGAGCGCGCCGTTCGCGCCTACCAACGCGCGAACGGGTTGAGCGTCGACGGCGTTGTCGGCTCCGACACGCTCGGCCGCCTGCAGGCGGAGGACGCGCCGCCGGAGCGCGCGCCGGATCAGCGCACCGTCCGCGCGGAACCGATCCGCCTCCCGCCCGGCTACCGCGACGCCCCCGAGCTCGAAGCCGTGCAGCGCGGCGACGCGCTGATGAAGCAGGGGATGGGCGGCGAGTCCGTCCGCTCCGTGCAGCGCGCGCTGATCGATCGCGGCCACCTCGCGCCGTCGAGCGCGGCCGGTCGCCCCAACGCGGACGGCGTCTTCGGCGGCGGCACCAAAGCGGCGGTGCAGCGGTTCCAGCGGGCGAACGGGCTATCTCCGGACGGCGTCGTCGGCGAGGACACGATCGCGAAGCTCTTCCCCGACGGCCGTGTACCCACCGAGACCGCGGCGGCGGAGGGCGACGGCGAGACCGTCGCGCGCAACCGCGATCGCGAGCTGTACCTCCCGGAGCTCGAGGACTTCACGCCTGGTGAGTACGGCCGGGGCACGCGCGAGATCGAAGTGCAGCGCGAGCGCCTCCAGCGGCGCATCGACGCCACCGACGATCCCGCGGAGAAGGAGCGCCTCGGTCGCATGCGCGACGAGTGGGAAGCGTGCTCCTTCCACACCACGCGCCGCGCCGCGGAGATCGCGGGCGTCTCGTACGGCACGATGCTCGAGGAGACCGGCGACCCGACGGGCATCGGGCGGCCCGGGTTCGGCGCCTGGCACAAGCGCGGCGTCGTGCTCGCGAACGGCGGCGAGTCCGTGTGGACGCGCAAGGAGGGCCCGCTCTCCGGCGCGTACGACGACATCCAAGTCGGCGACTTCGTCTCGCTCGGCAACGGCTCGATGAGCAAACACGCCGAGCGCTACCCGGACCTCGAGTTCGAGGAGGGCGTGCGGCACAGCGGCGTGGTCGTGGGTCGCAACTCGGACGGCGTCCCGATCGTGGAGCACAACTTCGGCGGCGAGGTGTATCGCGAGCCGATCAACGATCTCACCCGCGCGCCGCTGAAGTACCGCGCGATCTCGGTGTTCCGCGCCGAGCCGTTCACGGACACGGATGCCGTGCGGACGCGCGCGCTCGACGCCGAGAACGCGAACCTCGCGCGCGCCGCTTGGAAGGACGCCGAGCCGTTCACCGGCGAAGTCCAGCTCACGGACAGCGGCGAGCGCCGCGCGGTGAACGCGTACGTCACGGCGTATCAAGATCTGCGGCGCGAGTTCGGTGAGGAGTACGGCGTGACGCCGGAGCACGCCGACCGCACGTTCCAGGACCTCCTCGCGATCGGCGTGCAGGAGAGCAACCTCGACAACAACGTGGTGCGGACGACGGACGACGGCGCGCTGTCGGTCGCGGGCGACGTCGGCAAGCAGTGGTTCACGGACGACACGATGAACCCGCTGCACTGGCTCGCGCGCGAGGGTGTGCGCTCGGTGCGCAACTACACGGAGTCGGTGTCGCCCGAGGAGGCGGCGGAGAACCGCGCGTACAACCGCGAGCACGGGCTGTTGCCCAACGTCCCGGGGTGGAAGAAGGAGATCGAGGTGGCGCAGCTCATGGACGCGCAGGGCCTCACGTACGAGGCGGCGGCCGAGCAGGTGAGCGCGCGCTACGGTCGGACCGAGCATGCGTACAGCCCTTCGCCGCTGAAGAGCCGCGGGACGTTCAAGATCAAAGAGGTGCCGGAGCAGGTGCAGGTCGCGTTCGACGGCGCCCAGGATCTTCACTACGACGAGCGCTTCTTCGATCGCTTCTACAAGGACGAGCGCGGGAACATCCTCGCGGGGATGGGGCTGTACGAGCGCAACTACGACAAGGCGCGCGAGGTCTTCCCGGAACACACGCTCTCGGCGGAGCTCGGGTGGGGCCCGGCCGAGAAGGAAGACTTCTACCGGACGATCGCGCGCATCGCGCACAACGCGCCGACCAAGGCGTTCAACCGGGAGTTCGTCGACTTCTTCGTCGCGCCGGTGATCAGCGGGCCGTCCAACGACCCGAACCCGGATCGGAGCCGCTTCAACGTCGACTACGACAAGCGCGTGCGCGGCTACCGCGACGAGCTGTGGGGCGCGAACTGATCGCGCGACGGTGAACACGTCGCGCACGCGTAGCGCCACGTCTTCGTCGCGCTCCACGCGTTCGCTTCCGACAAGATCCCTTCGGCCGCGACCTCGACGATCCAACCGCCGCGCCCCTCGAGCGTCGGCCCCTTCGCGGGCGGCACGAGCAGCGGGTGCCAGACCTCCACGACGAGCACGACCTCCTTGTCCTCGTTCGTGAGCACGACGTCCGGTCGGACACGCCCGTCCTCCCGCGCGCCCGCGTACTCCAAGTGGACGTCGCGCGTACTCGCCGGGATCGGGACGGTCGCCCGGTGTCCGCACGACGGCGCGATCGCGATCTGCGGCGCCTCGGCTTCACCCCGGAGCCACTCGAGGACCGCGAGGTACACGTAGAGCTTCGCGAGCACGTACATCCAGTGCTCGCCCGTGGACGGGCAGTCGCTCGCGCCCTTGCGGTGCGAGAAGTGCGGGCGCGGCGCCGCGCGCCCGGTGTCGAGTTTGCGCGCGCGCCCGTCGACGAGATCGTCACCCTTGCGGAAGACCGCCGCGTCGCACACCGGGCAGACGTACTCGGTCTTGCGCCGTGCCTGGTGCGCTTCGACCGGCTCGCGGCGGCCCGTGGACGTGACGTTGAACGCGAACGGGATGCGGCCCCTCAATTCGCGCAGGTGCGCGAGGTCCGGCGGCGCTCCGAACCCGAGCCCCAGCTGTGATCCGTCGGCGCCCATCTCTACTCGTCGAGCGCGCGCCCGAGCGTCAGGAAGATCGTCCGCCACGGCTCATCGAGCGCGTCGGCGTCGCGCTCGATCGTCGCTTCGTCGCCTCGGGCGAACGGCCCCGTGCGACCCGAGCGCCCGAGGCGCTGCGCGTTGTCGAGCGCGGCCTCGGCGAGCGGCCACAGGCCGCGGCCGGGGAGGTGGACACCCGCCGCCTCCAACCGCTCGTGCGCGCCGAGCCACAGCGTCGCGGCGTGACCGGCCGTGAGCACGGCGGCGGCGTGGTAGAGCGCCTTGTGTTCGGGCGCGAGCTCGAACGGCGCGAAGCCCACGCGTGCGAACGCCTCCACGAGGTGCGCGGGCGGGCCGCCGGTGAGCGCGAGCGGCGTACCGGTCCAGTCGCGGGGCGAACCGTCGAAGCTGTTGAGCGGGTGGAGGCACGGAACGCCGGGGACGTTCAGCGAGCCCGAGAGGTGGACGCAGCGGTTCTTGAAGTGTTCGGCGAGCGCGGCGATCGCGTGGTCCGGCACCGCGAGGACGACCCAGCCCTCGGGGCGCGCGTCGTGCGCGAGGTTGTCGACGCCCATCGCGGTGGCGAGCGCGCGGCCCGCCTTGCCGCGGCCCAGGATCGTGAAGGTGGTCATGACGGCGTGCTCGGCGTCGCCTACTTCGCGCCCGCGATCAACTCGCGGACGCGCGGCGCGTCCTCCGCGTCGGGCGCGAGATCGAGGTACCGCTGGTAGTGGCGGATCGCTTCGGTGCTCTTGTCCTCGCGCGCGTAGATGACGCCGAGCGAGCGGTGACACTCCGGGAGGTCCGCGAGCTCCACGCACTCCTCGAGCTTCTTCTTCGCGACTGCGCCGCGCCCGGCCGCGAGCGCGCGGTTGCCTTCGCGGTACATCGCGGCGGCCTGCGCGAGGGCTTCGTCGTCGGAGAGCGGTGTGTCCGGCGGGTGGGCCGACGGCGCGGCGACGGGTTCGGGCGGCGCGACGGGTCGCGTCTGGATCCAGACGTAGAGCGCGACGGCCGCGCCCATCAGGATCAGCAGCGCGACGATCCACCACCGCGACGGCGTGGGCGGCGGGAGCGCCGGCGTGGCGACGCGCTCGGCCGGCTCCGCGGCGCGGATGCTCGTGGGCGCCGCCTCGATCTCCGGCCCCGCGGGCTCCTCCATCGGTACCTCGGAGATCTCGCCGCGCGGGATCGTCGTGACGACCATCGCCGCCGAAGTGTCGCTCACGCGGTCGTCCATCAGCGTGTCCTGTGCGTCGGTGCCGAAGGGTTGGAGCTTGATCGGGTCGTCGACGTGCGGGTCGTCGAACATCGCGACCGCGGGCCGCGACCGGAGCGGCTCGGTGCGCACGGTCTGGTCGTCGTAGTCGACGTCCATCGCGTCGGCGCCCTCGTTCTCGAGCGCGCGCACGACCTCGCGCACCTGTCGCGCGAGGGTCGGGTCGCCGATCGTCGCGTCGTCGTCGTCGTCGGCGATCGTCGGCTCGGCGATCGCGGAGCGCGCGCGCTCGGAGTCGATCGGGATCGTGGGGCCCTCCTCGCTGCGGGCGGTCGCGGGCGCGCCCATCCCGTGTACCCACGGCACCGGCGGATCCGTCGCGGAGTCGTCGCGGGTGATCGCGGCGAGGCGCTGCGTGCCGTTGGGCCCGGACGACGCGGTGCGCGGCATGGGTGTCTCGGCTTCGTGGGGCGCGGTGCTCCCGAGGGAGGGCGTCTTCGTCTCGGGGCCCACGGCGTCGGCGTCGGCCCAGGGGAGGGCGGAGATCATCTCTCCGTCCGCCACCGGCGCGCCGCTGTGCGGCGTGGGGGCGGCGTCGGGGAGCTCGGCGCCGATGCGCGGGGTCTTCGCGCCGAGCACGTCGATCTCGGAGTCGGTCGCTTCGCCGGGGGCGACGATGCTCGGGTCCGTCTCGACCGGCGCCTCGACGACCTCGAGGGCGTCCGTGTTCGCCTCCGTCGCGCGCTCCTCCGGCTGCAAGCGGACCTGCGCGATCTCGTTCGGCGTGGGCTTGTCCGGGAACGTCGCGAGCATGACCTCCGCGACCTCGTCGGATCCCATCGGGTTCGTCGCGCCGGTGAGGTGCGCCCACAGCGCCTGACCCATCTCGTGCGCGGAGGCGAAGCGCCGATTCTTGTCGGCGACGAGGGCCTTCGCGACGATCGCGTCGAGGCTCTGCGGGACCTCCGGGTTCACTTCCGACGCAGCTGGGACGACGGCGCGCGTGATCGCGCGGAGGGTGTCGATCTCACGCTTTCGTTTGAATAGATGGCGACCGGTCATCATCTCCCACAGCACGATGCCGAGCGAGAAGACGTCGGAGCGGCGGTCGAGCGGGATCGCCTCGACCTGCTCCGGTGACATGTACGCGTACTTGCCTTTGATGTGCCCGGTGCGCGTGAAGCTCTGGAACCCGGCCGCCTTCGCGACGCCGAAGTCGAGGAGCTTCACGTCGCCGGCGAAGGTCACGAAGATGTTCTGCGGAGAGATGTCGCGGTGGACGAGGCCGAGCGATCGCCCGTCCTCGCCGGTCGCCTCGTGCGCGTAGTGCAGGCCTTCGCAGGTACACGCGACGACGTACGCCATCAGGTCGATCGGGATCGGGTCCTTGCGATCGAGGATGCGCCGCAGCAGCCCGGAGAGCGGCGCGCCGTGGAGGTAGCGCATGACGAGGAACGGGCTCCCGTCGGTGATGCCGTAGTCCGTGATGCCGCAGACGTTCTGGTGTTCGAGGCGCGACAGGATCTTCGCCTCGTTCATGAACATCTGCATGACGTCGGCGCGCGAGGCGAGGTGCGGATGGACGCGTTTGACGGCGTACCAGCCCTCGTTCACGTCGTTCGGTCGGCCCAGATACACGGACGCCATACCGCCCGCGGCGATCTTCCCGAAGAGGGTGTAGCGCCCGAATTGCTCGACCTTCGTCGTGACGCCGGACGCGGGTGGGAACTCTGTGACCAACTCGCCGGATGGAGCATAGCCGCCCCCGAACCGACCTGCTAATCATCGAAGGATGGCCGCCACGCTGCTGAAGAACGGGACCGTATACGACGGAACCGGCGCGGCGCCGTTCGTCGGCGACGTCCTGGTGGAAGGCGGTGTGGTGCGCGAGCTCGGGCCGTCGGTGCGACACCCGACCGCCCGGACGGTCGATGTAACCGGGCAGTGGGTGATGCCGGGCTTCGTCGACAACCACACGCATTACGACGGGGAGCTGCTGGTCGCGCCGCAGCTGTCGGAGTCGGTGCGCCACGGCGTGACCACGGTCTTGCTCGGCGGGTGTTCGCTCTCGTTCGTCTACTCGGACGTCCAGGATTGTTGCGACATGTTCACGCGCGTGGAGGCGTTCCCGCGCGACATCCTCGTCCCGATCCTGAAGGACGAGAAGAAGTGGTCGTCGCCGCGCGAGTGGATCGCGCACGTGGAGGCGCTGCCGATCGGCCCGAACATCGCGTCGTTCATAGGGCACTCGGACATCCGCGCGAAGGTGATGGGGATCGAGCGCTCGCTGACGCCGGGTGAGAAGCCGACGAAGGAAGAGCTGTCGCGCATGGTCGCGATGCTCGAGGAGTCGCTCGACGCGGGGATGCTCGGTATCTCGATGCAGCACAACCCGTGGGACAAGATGGACGGCAAGCACTGGTCGAAGCTGTTGCCCGCGGCCTACGCGAAGTGGCGCGAGCGCAGCGCGTTGACTTCGGTCGTGCGGCGCCGCGGCGCGCACCTCCAAGGCATCCCGAACCTCGTCAATCGCATCGGGGCGCTCTGGTACATGTCGCAGAGCGCGTCGTTCGGCGTGCGCAAGGCGCTGAAGGCGTCGATGGTCGCGATGATGGACCTCAAGGGCGACCCGTACATCCGCGCGGTGATCAGCGGGCTCGCGAAGGTCTTCAACGAAGTGTTCGGCGCGGACTTCCGCATGCAGACCTTCCCGGTGCCGTTCCGCGTGTACGCGCGCGGGATGGATCTCGTGATCTTCGAAGAGTTCCCCACGGGCGCGCTCGCGCGGCACCTCTCGAAGGACCTCACCAAGCGCAACGCCACGCTGAAGGACCCGGAGTACCGCGCGAAGTTCAAGCGCCACTACCGGAACAAGCTCGCGCCGAAGATCTGGCAGAAGGACTTCGGCGACGCGTACGTGCGCGAGGCGCCGGACCCGTCGTTGGTCGGCAAGTCATTCACGCAGATCGCCGAGGAGCGCGGCCAGCACCCGGTCGACACGTTCCTGGATCTGGTGGTCGAGATGGACCAGCAGATCCTGTGGGAGACGACGGTCGGCAATCACGACCCTCAGCGCTACGGCCCGCTCTACAACGACGAGAACGGGATCTTCGGCTTCGCCGACTCGGGCGCGCACATCAACAACATGGCGTTCTACAACAACCCGGTGCGCGTGCTGGAGTACGTGAAGGCGTCGCACGACCGCGGCGCGCCGCTGATGCCGATCGAGAAGGCGGTATGGCGCCTCACGAAGGAGAACGCCGACTTCTTCAACCTCGACACCGGCTGCCTCGCGCCCGGCAAGCGCGCGGACATCACCGTGATCGATCCCGAGCGCCTCGACGACTCCGTCCACCAGCTCCACACCGCGCCCTTCGTCGGCGACTCCGTGCGCCTGGTGAACCGCAACGACGACACCGTGAAGCTCGTGATGATCGGCGGCAAGATCGCGTGGAAGGACGGCGCCTTCGCGCCGACCCTCGGCAAGGAGCGCTTCGGAGCGTTCCTCCCCGGCACGCACGAGGCGGTCGAAGTCGAAGCGGCGGTCCCGGCGCCTCCGTTGGCGGCGCGGACGCAGGCCTGAGTCCTACGCTTCGAACAACCGCGCCTGCAACGCCTCCGCCGACAACTTCGGCGAGCCCGCCTCCGCGGCCTCCGCCGCATGCACCAGCTCCACGACGCGACGATTCAACGGCGCCTCCACGCCCGCCGCCTCCGCGCGGCGGACGATCTCCCCGTTCAGCCAGTCGACCTCGGTCGGCTTGCCCCGCGTGAGGTCTTCCCACATCGACGAGCGCGCGTCGGCGTCGACCTTCATCTGCGCGCTCGTGACGAGCCGGACGATCGGCGTGGGGAGGCGCAGCACCTTCGGCATCAACCCCACCGGCACGCCGCGGAGCTTCGCGGGCTTCACGCCCGACGCGCGCGCGACGGCGAGGCCCTCGTCGATCAGCGCCGCGATCGCGCGGCGGTAGCCGGGGGTGAGCAAGAGCGTCGTGGTCGGCGCGTCGGACAGAGCGCTCACGGCGTTGTTGAGATT
>JAUHYN010001412.1 GCA_030426505.1 bacterium
CGGGCTTCGCGGCCTCGCGGTGCTGCGCCACACGGCGCGCGATCCACAGCCCGAGCGCCAACAGGAGCACGCCGCCGAGGACCCAGAACAGCGTCCAGTCGTCGACCATCACCGGCTGCGGCGGCGGGTTCTGCGCGACGAGGGTCTCGAGCGCCTGCATCGCTTCGGCCTGCGTCGAGCTCACCGCCTCGAGGGCCTCGCCCTCGAAGCCCGACTCGATCGTGAGCTCCATCGGCGGCGTCGCGGCGGTGGTCGAGCCGAGCGCGAGCGGGATCGCGGGGATGGTGACGAGCCCGCGGTCGAACGCGATGAGCTCGAGCTCGTAGCGATCGATCTCGACGTCGCCTTCGACCGTCCGGACGTGCTTGCGCGCGGCTGTCCGCTCTTCGACGGCGCTCCCGAGATCGAGCGGCGCGGGGAGGAGCGCGATGCCTCCGGGCGCGTGCTTCGCGGTGACGACGAACCGGAACGGCTCGCCGATCTTCACGGTGTCGCGGCCGGCTTCGAGCGCGAAGTCGGCGTCGACTTCGAGGCCGCCCGCGGCGCGCGCGGTCGCGGGGAGCGTAGCAATCGACGCGAGCGCCAGCGCGACGACGCGCGCGATTCCTCGGCGACGCTCCATCACCGCCCCGCTCGCATCCGCGCCGAGCGCGTCCGGAAGAACTCGACGAGTGGCGCGATGTGGTCCGCGTCCGTCGAAAGATCGATCACGTCGCAGCCGAGCTGCCTCAGCCTGCGGTAGGCGTCCTCGAGCGCGCGTCGGCGCCGCGCGGCGAAGGCGTCGCGCACCTTCTTCGACGACGAGTCCACCAGGCGTGTCTCGCCGGTCTCGGCGTCGACCAACTCGAGGAGACCGAGGTCGGGGAGCTCGAGCTCGGCCGGGTCCTTCACACGCACCGCGACGACGTCGTGGCGCGCCATCGCGATCTTCAGCGGGGACTCGAAGTCGTCGTCGATGAAGTCGGAGAGGAGGAACACGACGGCGCGCCGCTTCATGACGCGCGAGAGGAACGCGAGCGCTTCGCCGATGTCGGTGCCGCGGCCCTTCGGCTTCGCTTCGACGATCTCGCGGATCACGCGGAGCACGTGCGGCTTCCCTTTGCGCGGCGCGAGGTACAGCTCGACCTCGTCGGTGAAGAGCACGAGGCCGACGCGGTCGTTGTTCTTGATCGCGGAGAACGCGAGCGTGGCGCCGAGCTCCGCGAGGAGGCGCCGCTTCGACTTGGCCTTGGTGCCGAAGTCGCCGGAGCCGGAGAGGTCGACGAGCAGGATCACCGTGAGCTCGCGCTCCTCGATGAACTGCTTCACGAACAGCCCCTGGTCCTGGTGGCGCGCCGAGACGTTCCAGTCGATGTGTCGGATGTCGTCGCCGGGGGCGTAGGGCCGCACCTCGGAGAACGCCATCCCCTGGCCCTTGAAGACGGAGTGGTACCGCCCCGCCAACTCCGCGTTCACCGCGCGGCGGGTCGCGATCTCGATGCGCCGGACCGTACGGAGCAGCTCTCGCGCGTCGGCTGTCGCGCTCTCGCCGCCGGCGGCCTGAGGCTTGCCGCTCATGGTATGGGGACGGCGTCGAAGATGCGCTGCACGACCTCCTCGACCTTCACGTTCTCCGCTTCCGCTTCGTACGTCAGCTTGATCCGGTGACGCAGGACGTCCGGCCCGATGGCCTTGATGTCGTCCGGGAACACCGCGGGGCGCCGCCGCAGGAAGGCGTTGGCGCGGGCCGCGAGGTTGAGCGCGATCGACGCGCGCGGCGAGGCGCCCATCTCGATCAACGGCTCGAGCGCCTCGAGGCCGGCCGCGCGGGGCTCACGCGTCGCCCACACGATGCTCAGGATGTACTCCTTCACCTTGTCGTCGCTGTGGA
>JAUHYN010000276.1 GCA_030426505.1 bacterium
GGCGCCATCGTCTTGTCGGAGCGCGTCGGCGCGTGCAGGTACAGCGAGAAGTCGTCCGCGAGGACGCGGCGGTCGAAGATGTCCGTGAGGAGCCCCTCGTAGCGCGGGCCGAGGACGATCGTGTGGTGCGCGAGATCTTCGTACGTCCGGTCGGCGCCGAAGTACGCGACGAAGAGGCTCATCGACGGGCGCTTGCGTGCCACGCTGCGGTCGGTGTGCTTCTTCCGGTGACGCGCGTCGATCATGCGCGTGTACACGGCCGACGGATCGGCGTTCGCGACCACGTGGGAGCACGCGATGCGCTCGCCGCCCGCGAGTCGGACCGCGGTCGCGCGTCCGTCACCGTCGACTTCGATCTCCTCGACGGGCGCGTTCATGCGCACGTCCACGTCGAGCTCCTCGAGGAGGCGGACCAGCGCGTGGACGATCGCGGTGGTCCCGCCGCGCGCGAAGTAGACGCCCCACTTGCGCTCGAGCCAGTGGATGAGCGCGTAGATCGAGGTGACCTTGAACGGGTTGCCGCCCACCAGGAGGGGTTGGAACGTGAAGACCTGTCGCAGGCGCTCGTCGCGGATGTATTTGGCGACGAGGCTGTACACGGAGCGGTAGCTCTCGAGGCGCACGAGGTCCGGGACGACGCGGAGCATGTCGCCGATCTTGTCGAACGGGACGTCGGACAGCTCGGTGTAGCCGATGTCGAAGATTTGGCGGACGTGACGCACGAGTGCGCGGTAGCCGTCGACGTCGCGCGCGTCGAAGCGGCGGATCTGATCGAGGAGGCGGTCCTCATCGCCCACGTAGTCGAAGCGCGAGCCGTCATGCATCTCGATTCGGTAGAACGGGTCGACCGGCATCAGCTCGTAGTAGTCGCGCGCGTCGCGGCCCACGAGGTCGAAGAGCTCGGAGATCAAGTACGGCGCGGTGATGACGGTGGGGCCCGCGTCGAACGTGAACCCGTCGCGTTGGAACACCGAGGCGCGCCCGCCGGGCTGGTCGCGCGCCTCGAGGACGATCACGCGGTGGCCCTTCGCGCGCATCCGGACGGCGGCGGCGAGGCCGCCGAACCCGGAGCCGATGACAACGACCGGGGCGCTCACGCCGAGGCCCTCCGCGCCGCCTTCATCTCGGCGATCGGAGCGAGCGCGCGATCGATGATCTTCTCGGCTACGGCCCGCAGCGCGGGGTCCTTCTGGAAGACCGCGTCGCTCATCGTGAGCTCGACGATGCGGTCGATGCGGTCGAGGACGGCTTCGAGCGCGCCACTCTCGTCGAAGCGCCGCGTCAACGCGGCGACGTCGGCGTCGGTGGTCTCGTCGCGGTCCCGCGCGAGGATGGAGACGACTTCCTCTTCCTCTTCCGGGTGGCGGACGAGGTGTTCTACGACGAGCGCCGAAACGCAGCCCTCGCGGATGTCGTTCCCGGGCGCGCGGCGCCCCTTGTCGCCGTAGAGGTCGATGACGTCGTCCTGGATCTGGAATAGGAGGCCGACGTTCTCGAAGCAGTCGGCGATGCGCTCCGCCTCTGCCGGGTCGCGGCCTGCGAGGATCGCGGCGCCCTCGACCGGGAGCGCGAACAGCGCGCTCGTCTTGCCGGACGCCGCCGCGATGTACGCCGGCCAGGTCCACTGCTGAGAACCGAGGAGCGACATCTCGTGCGACTGACCGCGCACGGTCTTTTCGGCGCGCCTCGCGATCGCGCGTGACAGGCGCCAGCGCGTCGCGTCGTCGGTGTCGACCTGCTCGAGCGCGATGTACGGGAGCATCAACAGCAGGTCGCCGGCGTTGATCGCCTGCGCCTTGCCGTGACGGACCCACACCGCGTAGTGGCCGCGGCGCCAGACGTCGCCGTCCTGCACGTCATCGTGGACGAGCGTCGCGTTGTGGAGGAGCTCGCACGCCGCGGCCCACGGGACACGGTGCTTCGACGCGGCACCGAATGCTTCGAGCGCGCCCATCGCGAGGCGGCCGCGGAGGCCCTTGCCGTTGGCGAAGAGGTGCTCCTGGACGATGGCGCCGAGGCGCTCGAAGCGGTCGCCCGCCGCGAGGTGGAGCATCAGCGCTTTCACCTGCGCGAATTCGTCCGGGGCCGCTTCGGGGCGGGGTCGGGCGGGGAGGGTCGGGAGCGAGCTCGGGTTCTGGAGCGCCGTCATCGGCGGATCGAACCATCGCTGTCCAGATTCTATTTCGAAATTTATCGACAAGGATTAGACAGCCGACTTCGTCGGTTTCGATGGCCAGGTGGTCGTGTCGGTCGAGGTCGGATCAGCGGCGCCCCGTGAGGGCTCGCCAGCCCCGGAATGTCCCGAATGGGCGGGATGCGCGCCACTTGAGCGCCCAGGGGAGGCTCCCGAACAAGGCCCACATCGTCGCCGCGACGGCGGTCCCGGGGGCGGTCCCGCTGAGGTAGTCGGGCCAGCCCGGGGTCTCGAAGAACGCTTCGAAGAAGCGTTGGAGGGTCGGTCTGTCCAGATCCAGGAGTACCTCGCGCCCGAGGTCGTGGAGCGCCCGGGCGCGTCGCAGCTCGGGCGGCCACATCGCGTCGATCGCCGCCGCGGCCCCTGCGCCCGACGTGATCGCCTCGGCCACGCGCGGCGCCTCGGTGAGCGTCCGGACGATCGAGTACCCGGTCGCGGGGTGGACGAAGCCGGCCGCCGCGCCGAACGGGACGACGCCCGCGTCGCGCGGCGGGGGCGGCGCGTCCATCCAGATCAGGCAACGCTCCTCGTCGCGCGCGTCGCGAAGCTCGAGACCGAGCCCGGCCAGACGCCGCTGGAGGCGCGCGCGGAGCACATCGATCGTCAGGGGCGGACGCGCGACCAACGACGTCTCCTCGACGAACACGCGATCGCCGAGGGGCAGCGCGTAGAGGAACGACGGCGGCCCGTCGACGCCTTCGACCGCCGAGAAGTCCATCATCGTCGCGACGCCGCGCTCGATCGAACCGCCGAGAGGGACCGTGACCCCGTACGCGACTTGCGCGGCGTCCCCGCGCGGCGCGCCGCGCGCGTCGACGACGAGATCGGCGCGATGGATCTCGCGCCCGATCACTTCGCGCGGATCTTCGCCGAGCTCGACCGTGTCTTCGACGACGCGGGCGCCCGCCGCCGCGGCGACCAACTTGGCCTGGAGCGCATCTGCGTCCACTCGCGCGTAGCGACGCCCGAGGCGCCGCGTCGCGGCGTCCGTCTTCACGACGGTGTCCGGCCACACGAACGAAGCAGGGCAGTCGAGGGACTCGAGCTCATCGGCGAACGCGCCGTACTTCGCGGGCCACGGCGCGTGGGGCGCCGGCGCGATCAACGTGACGTCGACGCCGCGCGCGCGCAACGCCGCCGCGAGGCTCCACCCCGCCGGACCCCCGCCCACGATCACGACCTCCACGACGAGGAGTCGTTACCATGAATCCCACGACCCCGATCCAACTCGACGATCCGGACCGCCCCGTCGATCCGTCCATCCTCGACGCCCCGGGCGGTTTCGTCTGGTGGTACATCGACGCGGTCGACGCGCGCGGCGACGGCGTCGTCCTCATCTGGTCGTTCGGTCTCCCGTTCCTGCCCGGAGTCCTCGCGCGCGCGCGCGCCGGTGTACCGCTCCGCCCCCGCGAGCGCCCGAGCCTCAACGTCGTCGGCTACCGCGGCGGCGAGGAGGCGTTCTATCTGCTGCAGACGTATGACGACGCCGCGTGGAGCGGAGACACCTTCCGCTTCGGCGCGTCGACGATCGAGATCGAGCGACGCCGCGGACGCCACTTCGTCCGCGCGGCGCTCGACTGTCCGGTGCCGCGCTCCGAGCACCGCTTGCGCGGGACGATCGAGCTCGTCGGCCCCGCCGCGCAGAACGCGAGCGCGCCCCGTGCCCCCCACCCTCACCTCTGGACGCCCCTCACCGGGCCCGCGCGGCTGCGCTCGGAACTGACCCACGGCGGGCGGCGCTACACGTTCGCCGGCCGCGCGTATCACGACCGCAACGTCGGGACCGCGCCCCTCGACGCGCTCGGGATCGGGCGTTGGTCGTGGGGGCGAACGGTCGGTCGCCGTCGGACCTCCATCCACTACCTGCTCTGGGACGAGGACGGCGCCCTCACGACCGCGTGGCTGGTCGACGTGAATCACAACGGCCACGTCGCGCTCGCACCCGCGCGCGACCACGCCGAACCGGACGGCGTCCAGCGACGGCTCTACGGGATGCCGCACCCCCCGCGTACCGAGTTGGTCGCGCCTTCCGGGCGACGCATCCAGCTCGAAGAGCGCGAGGTCGTCGACGAGGGTCCGTTCTATCTGCGGAGCGTGTTGTCGCGCGACGGGCGCGTCGGCGTCGCGGAGCACGTCGTCCCGAGCCGCATCGACCGCGCGCTCCACCGCCCCCTCGTACGCATGCGCGTCCACGCGACCGAGGGCCCGTGCTCGGTGTGGCTCCCGCTGTTCTCCGGCCCGAGCGAGGGGCGCGTGCGGCGGCTCTTCGGAATGGAGAGCACGCCGTGAGTTGGCTCGTCCTCGCCCTCCCCGCGGTGGCGTTGCTCATGACGCTGCTCAACCTCGTTTGGTGGCCGCGCGGTCGACGTCGCGGAGTCGCGCGCGGCGGCGTCTCCGTCCTCGTCCCCGCGCGCGACGAAGCGACGCGCATCGAGCGCTGCGTCCGCGCGGCGCTCGCGTGCGAGGGCGTCGCGCAGGTGGTCGTGTACGACGATCAATCCACCGACGACACCGCGGCGATCGTCGAACGCATCGCGCGCCGAGACGATCGCGTCCGCCTGGTATCGGGGCGACCGCTCCCGCCGGGGTGGGTCGGCAAGGCCCACGCGTGTCACGTCCTCGCGCAACACGCGACGGGCGCGCGGTGGCTCTTCGTCGACGCCGACACCGTCCTCGAACCGAGCGCCGTCGAGCGCTACTGGGATCTCGACCAACGCTACGACGCCGAGATCGTCACGGCCGTCCCGCGGCAGCTCGCCGAGACGTTCACCGAGCGCGTCGTGATGCCGATGCTCCACGTCACCTATACGTCGTGGCTGTTCCTCCCGCTGGTGTGGGCGACCCGCGATCCCCGCTTCCTCGCCGCGAATGGACAGTTCCTCGCGGTCCGACCGGAGGCGTACCGCGCCCTGGGCGGGTTCGAGGCCGTGAAGGACGCGGTGGTGGAGGACATGGCGCTGTGTCGCCGCGCCAAGACCGAAGGGCGGCGCGTCGTGTTCGCAGACGGCCGCGACCTCGCGCGCTGTCGCATGTACTCGGGGTGGTCCGAGATCTGGAGCGGCTTCTCGAAGAACCTCTACCTCGGCGTGGGCGGGAACGCGTTCGCGGTGCTGTTCGTCGTCGCGCTGTACCTCGCGACCTTCGTCGCGCCGTTCGTGGTGTGGCCTTGGCTGGGCCTCCCGGCGCTCCTCGCGATCGGCGCGAACGTCCTGCTCCGCGCGACGCTCGCCGTCCGCTACGGACACCCGATCTGGAGCGTCGCGCTCCACCCGTTCGGTGCGCTCGCCGTGGTCGCGATCGCGCTCAACTCCTGGCGATGGGCCGTCATGGGCGGCATCCAGTGGCGCGGGCGCGTCTACGAGGTGGCCCGCGGTGGCTGACGCGATCGTCATCGGCGCCGGGCTCGGCGGCCTCTCCGCCGCGATTCACCTCGCGGCCGACGGTCACCGCATCGAAGTCCTCGAAGCGGCACCGGAGGCCGGCGGCAAAGCGGGGACGTTCGAGATCGACGGCGTCCGCCTCGACACGGGGCCTTCCGTCCTCACTCTCCCGACGGTCCTCGACGAGGTCTTCGCGCGCGCCGGCCGCAGGAGCGGCGACCTCATCGACTACGTTGTCTTCGATCCCGCGTTCCGGTACCGCTTCCCCGACGGCGCAGAGGTCACGCTCCACCACCGCGTCGACGACACGATCGACGCCGTGCGCGACACGCTCGGCGCGCGCGCGGGCGACGAGCTCGCGTCGTTCCTGGACTACGCGGCCGCGATCTGGGAAGCCGCCGCGCCCAGCTTCGTCTACGGCGACGCGCCCCGATGGACCACGCTCCTGTTCGGCGGCCTCGAGACGCTGCGTGCCGTCTCGAAGATCGATCCGCTCACCACGATGCAGCGCGCGATCGACGCGCGCGTCCACGACGAACACCTCCGCGCCATCCTCCTCCGCTACGCGACGTACAACGGCTCCGACGCCCGGCGCGCCCCCGCCACGCCCAACTGCATCGCCCACGTGGAGATCGGCCTGGGCGGGTACGGCGTCCGCGGCGGCATCCACCGCCTCGTCGACGCCCTCGTCGACACGGCCACGGGGCTCGGCGTGCGCTTCGCGTTCGACACCCCGGTCGAGCGGATCCTCACCGCCCAAGGCGCCGTGCGCGGAGTCGCCAGCGCGCGCGGCGAACACCGCGCCGACCTCGTCGTCGCGAACGCCGACGCGGCGCACGTCTTCACCTCGCTCCTCCCGCGCCCGCGCCGCGCCACGGAGGACCGCTCGATGTCGGGGTGGACCGCGCTGCTGTCGACCAAGAAGCGCGAGCGCGTCGCGCACACCGTCTTCTTCCCGCGCGACTACGTGCAGGAGTTCGCCGACGTCTTCGACGCGGGCCGACCGCCGGAAGAACCCACCGTCTACGTCTGCGCGCCGCGGCTGAGCGCCGAGCTCGATCCGTGGAAGGACCGCGAAGCGCTCTTCGTCATGGTCAACGCCCCGACCGCCGACCACGCGTTCGACGAGGACGAAGTGCGAGCGAAGGCGATGGCGCGCCTCGAAGCCGAGGGCGCGATCGAAGGCGCCGAGATCCTCTGGAGCCGCACCCCGCAGGGCCTCGCGGACCGCTTCCCCGGCACGCTCGGCGCGCTGTACGGCGCGGCGTCCAACGGCCCTTCCGCCGCGTTCTCGCGCCCGCCGAACCGGGACAAGACGCTGCGCGGCCTCTACTACGCTTCGGGGAGCGCACACCCCGGCGGCGGGATGCCGCTCGCATTGCTCTCCGGTCGCGCCGCGGCGCGCGCCGCACAGGAGGACCTGTTGTGCTCGGCGTCGGCCTGATGCTCCTCGCCCTCGCCTCCCCGCCCGACGTCACTGGGCGCTGGGCGCGCGCGCAGAAGACCACCACCGAAGTGGACGTCCCGGTCGTCGGCGCGCTCGAAGTCGAGACGACGGCGATCGCGATCGTCGACATCGAAGCGACCCCCGAAGGCTTCCGCATGACCGAAGAGGTCTGCGCGATCGAGAGCGACAGCGTGGTCGGCGTCGTGCGCACGGTCTACCCGCGCGCGTTCCTCCGCGCGCTGTCCGGACACACCAAGCCGCTCCGCGTCGAACGCGACGGCGCGCGCGTCCTGTGGATCGAGCCGCGCTTCGAACGCGCCGTCGGTCGCGGCGACGACGACGACGACGGCCACCCCGGCGTCACCGTGCGCGTCGAGGGGCTCGTCGACGGCGAGGTCTACGTGCGGCAAGTCGGTTGGCAGGCGAGCGAGGGCCGCTTCGTCGACGACGACCGCGTCGCGGGCCGCGTCACGTTCGGCTTCCAGCAGGAGGTCCTCGGCGCGACCTCGTCCCAGCTCGAAGACCCGCTCCCCAGCGCGCCGTCCGAGGACGCCGACAAGAACGTCTTCCGCGCGCGCCGCGTGCCGGCCGACGCGACCTGCGCCGAAGTCCTCGCGCGACGCGCGCGCCTCCTCGGGCTGTAACGTTCGCGTCCCACCGGCATACGTGGGATAGGACGCCCCGCATGGTCACCCGCCCACGAGCGCCGGCGCCCAAGCCGGACGGCAAGGAAGACGCCTACGAGACCGAGCGCGCCAGCGCCTCGGTGATCGCTCCGGTCGCATCGACGGAGGCGCCGCAGGACGCTTCGCCGGCGGGCGACGTGCGGTCGGTGGAGGGCCCGTTCGGCGACCTCCTCGACTGGTTCTCGACCGTGGTCACGAACCCGAAGAGCGCCGCGGACGGCGTCGCGCAGGCGGAGCCGATCCAGGCGCGCCTCGGCGCCGAGCGTGTCGAGGGGATCGTGAAGCCCACCGACCGCATGACCGCCGTCGAGCGCATGGGCATCTACCAGTACGCCTACCACGCGCGCCTCGTCGGCTGCCTCGAAGACGACTACCCCGTCGTCGCCGACGCCCTCGGCGCGAGCCGCTTCGAGCTCCTCGCGCGCAAGTACATCGAGGCCCACCCGTCCGACCGCCCGAACCTCAACCCGTTCGGTCGCCACTTCCCGGAGTTCGTCGCGACGCAGAAGGCGTGGCTCGACGATTGGGCGTTCATCCGCGACCTCGCGCGCCTCGAGTGGGCGCTGGTCGAGGTGCTGCACGCGGCGCCTCACGAGGGCCTGTCAATGGCATCGCTCGAAGCGCTCCCGCAGGTCGAGTGGCCCGAGATCCGGCTCCCGCCGTCGCCCACGCTCCGCTTCCTCGAACTGGACTACCCGGTGAACGCGTATTTTCAAGCGAATCGCCGCGGGGAGTCGGTGGCGATCCCGGCGCCGTCGCCGTCGGCCACCGCGGTGTATCGCGTGGGCTACCGGCTGTGGCGCATGGACCTGTCGCCCGCGATGGCCGAGGTCCTCGGCGCGCTCGTGCGTGGCGCGACGCTCGGTGAAGCGCTCGCGTGCCTCGAAGATCCTCGGTTCGCCGAGGAGGTGAAGGAGACGCAGGTGATGGTGTGGTTCAAGGAGTGGGTCGTCGGCGGGTTCTTCGCGCCGTTCGAGCGCCCCACCGACTGACGCGCGCTACAGCCGCGCGAGGTCCGCGGCGATCAGCACCGCTTCGCCCTTCACGGCCTCGAGCTGCGCTTCGAACTTCTTGCGCTCGGCCTCGCCGTCGTCGTCCGGCTTCTTGTCCTTCTTCGCCTTCTTCGACTTGGAGAGGATCTCCTTCAGGCGGACGATGCCCTCGTTCTTCTTCGACTCCTCGAGGTCCTTCCGAATCTCGGCGAAGGTCTTCGAACCCTCGACGCGCGACGTCGACTTCTTCGACAGCTCCGTCACCATCGCGCTCGTGATCGCGCGGTAGCGATCGTTGCCCGCGGGCGGGTT
>JAUHYN010000277.1 GCA_030426505.1 bacterium
CTCATCGACGAGCCCACGAATCACCTCGACGACGACGGGATCCACCTCCTCGTCGATGCGCTCGGATCGTTCGACGGCGTCGGCGTCCTCGTCTCGCACGATCGGCGCATCCTCGATCCGCTCGCGACTCGTACGGTCGAGTTGATCGACGGCACCGCCCGCGCGCTCCCCCTCCCCTACGTCGAGGCGCGCGCACAGTGGCGCGAGCTCGACGAGGAGGCGGCGCGCCGCGCGGCGCGATCACGCGCCGTCGCGAAGCGCGAGGCGGCGCTCCTGACCGAACAGCGTCACGCGGTCGACGTCGCGGCGAAGCGGATGAGTTCCCGCCACCGAATGAAGAGCCGCCTCGACCACGACGCACGCGGCTCCGGCGCGAAGGTCCGTGTCGCCAAAGCGGCCGCGCAGTTGTCGAAGCGCGCGACGGCGCTGAGGTCGCGGAGCCAGCGCGCGACCGCCGAAGCCGACGCCCACCGTACGAACGATCGCCTCGGGCGCGACATCACCTTCGAGGCGTCCGAGATCCGCGTGCGTCGGATCTGTTCGCTCGTGCAGGACCGCGTAGAGGTCGGCGGCCACACGCTGCTCGAGGACGTCCACCTGACGATCGATCGCGGCGACCGCGTCGCGCTCTGCGGTCCGAACGGCGCGGGGAAGTCCACGCTGATGTCGGCGCTCGTAGCGTCGTGCGCGATCGACGCGGAGCAGACGTTCGTGCTCCCGCAGGAGGTCGACGACGAGACCCGCGCGCGGATCGCGGAGTCGGTGGCCGCGCGCCCCGCCGACGAGCGCGGCGCGTTCGTGTCGCTGTGCGCTGCGCTGGGCGTGTCGCCGAAGGGGCTCCCCGGAGACCTCGAGACGCGCTCCCCGGGTGAGGTGCGAAAGGTCGCCCTCGCGGACGCGCTCGCGCGGAGCGTGGGCGTGATGTTCCTCGACGAACCGACGAACCACCTCGACCTCCCGTCGCGCGAACGCATGGCCGAGGCGTTGGATCGTTTCAGTGGAACGATCGTACTGGTGACGCACGACCCGTGGTTCGCCGACGCGATCTCCGCGCAGCGCGTGACCCTCGAGGGCGGGAGGCTATCGATCTAGTCCAGCTCCTCGGTGCGACGCCTGCGCGCCCGGTGCGCTCCGGAGATCTTGCTGCGAGCTGATGACGGTTTGCTGAGAGCTAGCCGACGATATGGAGGAGCGCGCGGGCCTCGTCCGGGGAGGCGATCTCGCGCCCAGCCTCGCGCGCGATCGTCGCCATCGCCTCGATCAGCGCGCCGTTGCCGGAGGTCTTGTCGCCGTTCGGGAGGTAGAACGTGTCCTCCACGCCGGTGCGCAGGTTGCCGCCGAGCTCGGCGGTGCGGCGGTGCAGAGGCCAGATGTCCTCGCGGCCGATCGCGGTGACCTGCCAGGTCATGTCGTGCGCGATGTAGTCGAGGAGGAGCTCGAGGAGCCGTGGGTCCGCCGGCATCCCGGACGCAACGCCCATGACGAAGTTGACGTCCGGACGCTCGGCCATCCCGTTCTCTACGTACAGCCCGACGGAGCGCACGATACCGACGTCGAAGCACTCGAACTCGGGGACGGAGTTCGTCTCCTTCATCACGTCGAGGAACCGCTGCACCTTCTCGACCGGGTTGTCGAACACCATCGGCGGCCAGGCCCAGTCCCCGTTGCGGCGGGTCTTCAGGTAGTTGAGCGTCCCCGCGTTGCACGCCGCCATCTCGGGCCGGATGCGACGCATCACCGCGGACGGGCCGTCGATGTCCTCGCCGATCACGCCGGTCGACTGGTTGATGATCACGCCCGGGCAGCGGTCCCGGATCGCGTCGACGATCTCGGCGCAGACCTCCGGGTCCCACGACGGGAGGTGCCCGAGGCCGTCCTCCTGGCGCCGGAAGTGGACGTGCATGATCGACGCGCCCGCGTCGAACGCCTCCTTCGCCGACGCCGCCATCTGCTCGGGCGTGACCGGCACCGGGTGCTGCGCGGGGTTCGTGAGCACGCCCGTGAGCGCGCACGTGATGACCGCCTTGTCCTGACTCATGAGTCCTCCGCCAGCTCGACGAGGAGCTGCTTGTTGTCGACCTGGTCCGAGGCCGCGACACCCACCGACGCGACAGTCCCGTCGCGCGGCGCCGTCAACTCGAGTTGCATCTTCATCGCCTCGAGGATCACGAGGATGTCGTTCTTCTTCACGGCGTCCCCCGGCGCGACCCGCACCTCGATCACGCGGCCCGCCATCGGAGCGATCACCGCGTCTTCGCCGGGGCCGCCGCCCACGGCGTCCGAGTGCGGCCGCACCTCGAAGGCGAACGTCTCGCCGTCGTCATCGACGTAGAGGACGCCGTCGCCGCTCACCGGGAACCGGCGCACCACGCCGTCCACCTCGAGCTCGATCGCCTCCGCGTCGAGGCGCGCCGTCGCGGTGACGGGCTCGAACCCATCCACGCGGATCTCGAAGACCCCGTCGCGCTTCACCTCGACCCACGCGCGCCGGACGTCGTCGCGCCACGCGAGGCGCGCGGGGACGATCTGCCAACCGTTGCTCCGCCAGAACGTGTCGCCGTCCCTCCGCACCGCCGCGAGCGCCGCCGCGCTCCACGTCAACGCCGTGGGTTCGGGGCGCGCGGCGTCCTTCAGGTGCGTCGGGATGAACGCGGTCGTGGCCCCGCCGCTCGCGAAGACTTCATGCTCGAGAATCGCCGTGAGGTAGCGCCGGTTCGTGACCACGCCGTCCACGCGCAGGCGCCGTAGCGCATGCACGAGCTTCCTGCGCGCCTCGTCGCGATCGCGCCCGTGCGCGATCACCTTCGCGAGCATCGCGTCGTAGAAGGCGGTCACGCCCTGCCCCTGGGCGAGCCCGTGGTCCACGCGCACGCCATCCGGCCACGCGACGCGCGACGCGACGCCGACCTGGGGGAGGAAGCCGTCGTACGGATCTTCCGCGTAGAGCCGCGCCTCGATCGCGTGCCCCGAGATCGGGGGCGCCTCCGCGGGCAACGCGCGACCCGCCGCGACGTCGAGCTGCCACGCGACGAGATCGAGCCCGGTCACCAGCTCCGTCACCGGGTGCTCGACCTGCAGCCGCGTGTTCATCTCCATGAAGTAGAACGCGCCGTCCGGCCCGAGCAGGAACTCCACCGTCCCCGCGCCGACGTAGCCGATCGCCTTCGCCGCGGTCACCGCGGCCTCGCCCATCTTCGCGCGGATCGCTTCCGTCACCGCGGGCGACGGCGCCTCTTCGATCACCTTCTGGTGGCGGCGCTGCACGGAGCAGTCGCGCTCGTACAAGTGCAGCGCGTGGCCGTGTCGGTCCGCGAAGACCTGGATCTCGACGTGGCGCGGATTCACGATCGCGCGCTCCAGGATCAGCTCGCCGTCCCCAAACGAGCTCTCGGCCTCGGAGCGCGCCGAAGCGATCGCGCGTTCGAGTTGCGAGGCGTCCGTGACGAGGCGCAGCCCGCGCCCCCCGCCGCCCGCGCTCGCCTTGATCATCAACGGCGCGCCGAGCTCCGTCGCGCGCGCGACGAGCGTATCGACCGACTGATCCTCGCCGTCGTACCCCGGCACGACGGGCACGCCGGCCTCCGCCATGCGCCGCTTCGCCAGGCGCTTCGACGCCATCAACCGCATCGCCTCCGCGGGCGGCCCGATGAACACCAGTCCCGCCGCCTCGCACGCCTCCACGAACGCGGGGTTCTCGGAGAGGAAGCCGTACCCCGGATGAACGGCGTCGGCGCCGCTGCGCTTCGCGGCGTCGATCAACCGCTCGATCGACAGGTAGGACTCGGCCGGGACCGACGGACCGATGTGGACCGCGCGATCCGCGACGCGCGTGTGGAGCGCCCCGCGATCGGCGTCCGAGAACACCGCGACGGTCTCATAGCCCATCGCACGCGCCGTTCGGCACACGCGCACCGCGATCTCGGCGCGGTTGGCGATCAGGATCCGCGAGAAGTTCGTCATCACAGCCTCGCCACTCCGAAGGTGTTCGGGCGCAGCGCGCGCCGGTCGGCCTCGCGGCACGTCGCGAGGCAGAACGCGACGACCTGCCGGCTGTCGCGCGGATCGATCACGCCGTCGTCCCACAGGCGCGCCGTGCCGTAGAAGACCGAGGTCTTCGGCTCCATGTTCTTGATCAGCTCTTCCTTGAGGCCGTCGAGGAAGTCCTGCGGTGGCTCCTGCCCCATCTTCTTCATCATCTTCTCGCGCGTGATGATCTCCATGACCGTCGCCGCCTGCTGCGGCCCCATCACGCCGACCTTCGCGTTCGGCCACGAGAAGATGAAGCGCGGGCCGAGGCCGCGCCCCGCCATCCCGTAGTTACCGGCGCCCCACGACCCGCCGATGACCAGCGTGACCTTCGGGACCGTCGCGTTCGCGACCGCTTGGATCATCTTCGAGCCGTGCTTCACGATGCCGCCGGCCTCGGGGTCCTTCCCGACGAGGTAGCCCGTCGTGTTCTGAAGGAAGAGCAGCGGCGTCCCCGACTGCGAGCACAGCTGGATGAACTGCGCGGCCTTCGTCGCGCCCTGTGGGTCGATCGGGCCGTTGTTCCCGAGGATGCCGACCGGGTAGCCCTCGACCGCGGCGTGCCCGCACACCGTGTGGACGCCGTAGTCCGGCTTGAAGTCGAGGAAGTCCGAGTCGTCGACGATGCGCGCGATGACTTCGCGGACGTCGTACGGCTTCGTGTACTCGAGCGGCACGACGCCGCAGAGCTCTTCGGGATCGTAGCGCGGCGGCGCGAACGCGCGCGGCGCGGCGGGGGTGTCCCAGTTGAGTTTGTCCACCAACTCACGCGCCACCGCGATCGCGTGCGCGTCGTCCTCGGTCATGTACTCCGCGGTGCCGGCGACCTCCGCGTGCAGCGCCGCGCCGCCGAGCTCCTCGTCCGACGCGACCTCACCCGTGGCGGCCTTCAACAGCGGCGGGCCCGCGAGGAAGATCTTCGACTTGTTCCGCACCACGACGACGTAGTCGGAGAGCCCTGGGATGTACGCGCCGCCCGCCGTGCTCGAGCCGTGGACGACGGTGATCTGCGGGACGCCAGCGGCGGAGAGGCGCGCTTGGTTCGCGAACGTGCGACCGCCCTCGATGAACATCTCTTCCTGGTAGAGGAGGTTCGCGCCCGCGCTCTCCGCGAGCGTCACGAGCGGGAGCTTGTTCTCGAGCGCGACCTGCTGCATCCGCAGGCCCTTCTTCAGCCCACTCGGCGAGACCGACCCACCCTTGATGCCGGAGTCCGTCGCCGAAACCAGACAGCGCTTGCCCGAGACGAACCCGATGCCGCTGATCGCGCCGCCGCCCTGCGCGCCGTCGCCGCCGTCGTCGTCGTGCATCCCGAGGCCGGCGAGCGTCGAGAACTCGAGGAACGGCTGCCCGGGATCGAGGAGCAGCGCCATGCGATCGCGCGGGAGGAGCTGGCCGCGCTTGTCGAACTTCGCGCGGGAGCGCTCCGAGTTCGCGCGGACCTTCCCCTCGAGATCCCGGAGCGCGCCGACCCGCTCGAGCATCTGCTCGCGCTGGGTCCGGAAGCGCTCGGAGCGGGTGTCGATGCGGGACTCGAGCTTCGGCATGGCGACCGGCCCGAACGGTATGACTGAGAGTCACCGAGATCAAGGACCTTCGACGGCCTTGCACGCCAGAACCACCTCGTGCAGGCTCGAATCGGTGACTACCAGTCACGCCAAGGCTGACGGTCAGCCAGATCGGCGAGCCGCGATCCTCGCGGCGGCGCGCCGGCTCTTCGTCGCGAACGGCTACGCGGGGACGAGCGTGTCGCGCATCGTGGGCGAGGTCGGCATCGCGCAGGGCTCGTTCTATCTACACTTCGAAACGAAGGCCGCGCTCCTCGCCCAGCTCCAGCGCGGCGTCGCGCGGGACTACCTCGAGGCCTTCCAGCGCGGGACGCAGCCGCCGGGCGCGCCTGCGGACGAGCGGCTCGTCTGCGGCCTCGTCGCGATCAACGCAGGCGTGGCGCGTCACCGAGACCTGATCGCGGTCTTCCGGGCGGCAGCGAGCGCGGAAGAGTCCCAGGCGACCCTGCTCCAGGGGCGCGAGACGTTGTCGTGGCCGCTCGCCGCTCTGATCGCGGAGGGCGTGGATCAGGAGCGGCTGGTCTGCCCCGATCCCAAGCTCACGGCGCACCTGATCCTCTCCGTGTTCGACGACCTCCTCTACGAGTCCATGGTCTACGAGAAGCCGGGCGACAACGGCGCGGTCCTCGCCGCCGGTACACGGTTCGTGCTCGCGGCGCTCGGCGTCCCGAGCGATCGCATCGAGGCGGTGATCACGAAGCTCCTCGATCCGCCGCCGGACGCACCGGCCGGCAAGCGGCGCTCAGTGCGGCGCTGAAGGGCGCCATCGCCTCGGCGCAGCCCGGTCGCCGACCCGAGCACGGGGGCGCCGCGGAAAACGACCGATGGCGCGCGATGACGCGTGACACCCTAACGTCGCGCGGTCATGCTGCCGAGCGTGTCGAAGGCCGGTGGGGTCGGCTCCGGACGGAGCCCGAAGATCGACGTCGCCCCGGCGACCCTCACTCCGCTCGCACCCCCGCAGATCGGGCGCTCGGGCGGCGGCATCACCGACCTCCCGCCCGGCCCCCACGAACGACACCTCCCCGTCGGTGCGCCGCGCGATCCGGCGGTCGGGGATCTGACCGCCGGCGCCGCGGGGCTGCGCCTCGGCAAGCTCCCGCCGTCGATCCGCGCGGTCTCGCTGCGCGAGACCTTCGCGACGGATCCGGACCGCGCCGACCAGCTCCTCACGAAGTACTTCGAGTCGTACGAAGCGTTCTTCCCGGACCCGGACGAGCGCGAGCCGTTCGACGTCGTGCGCAGCTACCTCCTCGAGCCCGGGTCGCACTGGGACATCCTCCTCCTCGAGTCCAGGGGCGAGGTCGCGGGCGGCTGCCACTGGAACGCGCTCGACACCGGCGGCCACGGGACGTGGGGCGTCATCGAGCACGTGTGGCTCACCGAGTCGTCGCGCGCGAAGAACCTGTTCCGCGCCGCGCTCGAAGACGTCGCGACGCGGCTGACCAGCGAGCACGACGGCGCGCTCGGCATCGTTGGCGAAGTGAACGACCCGCGCCTGATGACCAAGAACGAGATCGCCGAGGACCGCGAGAACTCGGTCGACCCGGGGCTGCGCGAGCGGCTGTGGGGATCGAACGGCGTGAAGAAGTTCGACGCGCCGTACATCCAGCCGAAGATGGACGCGGACGGCAGCCCGGTCGAGTACCTCAGCTTCGCGGTCTTCCCGTTCGACGACTCGCTGAAGTCCATCTCCGGCGAAGCGTTCCTCGCGATCGCGCGCACGTACTTCGAGTCGTTCGGCTACCACAAGGACGAGGGGATCGATGTGCGCGGCCTCGACGTCTTCCAGCGGATGCAGGACGCGACCCCCGACAAGGTGCGGCTCCTGCGCATGTCCGAGCGACGCACGAACGCCCAGGCCCGAAGCGACGTGTAGCCGGCGCTTGCGTCGACCCGCGCCGAGTGGCAACACGGCCCCGTGCGCACGCCCTACGAGGACGGCTTCGTCTTCCCCGCCGAGTGGACCCCCCACGAGGCGACCCTGCTCGCGTGGCCCTGCGCGGCCGACCTGTGGACCGAGCACCTCGCCGAGGCCCAGTCCGAGTGGGTCGCGCTGTGCCGCGGCATCGCGGAAGGCGACGCACTGCGCGTGCTCGTCCCGGACGCGACCGAAGAGGCCGCCGCCCGCGCGGCGCTCGGCGACGTCCCCGCCACGTTCCTGCACATCCCGTTCGGCGACATCTGGATGCGCGACATCGCGCCGCTGATCCTCACGAACGATGGCCGGCGCGCGAGCGCCGTGTTTCGTTTCAATGGATGGGGTGACAAGTACGTCCTCCCCCATGACGACCAGGTCTCCGCGCGAACGGCGGACGCCCTCGGGTTCGATCGCTACTCCGCGCCATTCGTGATGGAGGGCGGGAGCGTGGACGTCGACGGCGAGGGCACGGTCCTCACCACGCGCCAGTGCCTCCTGAACCCGAACCGCAACCCGGGGCGCGACGCCGCGCAGGTCGAGGCGGACCTGAAGGACTACCTCGGCGCGACGAAGACACTGTGGATCACCGAGGGGCTCGCGAACGATCACACCGACGGGCACGTCGATACGATCGCGCGCTTCGTGCGCCCGGGCCTCGTGATGGTGATGAAGCCGAGCGGTGAAGACGATCCCAACGCGGCCGTGCTGGATCGAATCGCATCTGAGCTCGAGGGCCAGACCGACGCCGCGGGCCGCGCGCTCGAAGTCGTACGCGTGCCCTCGCCGGGTCGCGTCCTCGACGAGGACGGCGCGGTCATGCCGGCGAGCTACGTGAACTTCTACATCGGCAACCGCACGGTGACGGTGCCGCAGTACGGCACCCCGCACGACGCCGCCGCGCTGGACGCGATCGCGGCGGCGTTCCCCGACCGACGCACCATCGGCGCCCCGGCCCGCGCGATCCTCGCGGGCGGCGGCGCCTTCCACTGCATCACGCAGCAGATCCCGAAGGGAGCTTCGAAGTCATGACGAGGACGATTCAGGTCGCGGCCATCCAGTGCCCGCTCGGAGGCGAGCGCGAAGAGAACGTCCAGCGCGTGCTCGGGCACATCCGCACCGCCGCCGAGGCCGGCGCGAAGATCGTCCTGCCGCCGGAGCTCTTCGAGGGGCCGTACTTCTGCCGGCACGAGCGCGAGGACTTCTTCGCGTGGGCGCGCCCGTTCGCGAACAACGACACGATCGCGCGCGTGAGTGCGTTGGCGAAGTCACTCGACATCGTCGTGCCTGTGTCCTTCTTCGAGCGCGCCGGCCAGGCGTATTACAACAGCCTCGCGGTGGTGGACGCCGACGGCGCGGTGCTCGGGCTCTACCGCAAGAGTCACATCCCGGACGGCCCCGGCTACGAAGAGAAGTTCTACTTCCGCCCGGGCGACACCGGCTTCCGCGTCTTCGAGACGAAGCACGCGACGATCGGCGTCGGCATCTGCTGGGACC